>JAKSJJ010000046.1 GCA_024398335.1 Bacteroidales bacterium
CTCCTATCATGGGCGGATCTCTTATCGGAGGAACAGTGGATTCTACAGGAGCTGTCGTCGTGGCGGGTACCGCTCTTGGAGAAGAGGCGCAGACAGCGGCTGTTCTTGTCAAGTCTATCCAGAATATCCTTATCGGATTCATAGCCTTTTTCGTGGCGCTTTTCTTCGCTACACGCGTTGATAAGGGAAATACTCAGAAAGTGGGCGCTATTGAGATCTGGAACCGTTTCCCTAAGTTCATCATCGGTTTCTTTGTCGCTTCTTTGGTAGCCTCATTCGTTGTTCTCCCGCTTGCGGGATCGGATCAGGTAGGAGCCATCAACAAGGTTCTTGACCAGTATAAGAACTGGGCGTTCGTACTTGCTTTCACAAGCATCGGCCTTGATACTAATTTCAAGGAGATATGGAAACAGATGCAGGGAGGAAAGGTGCTTTGGCTGTATGTCGTGGGCCAGGTATTCAATATCTTGCTGACCCTTTTCGCTGTTTGGTTCCTTCTTTCGGGAAAGATTTTCCCTATACCTGTTTTGAACTAGTTTGAAGTGTAATAAACATACTTTATTCAAAGTGGCCACTGTGATTCTCGCGGTGGTCACTATCATTACTGCCCTTGTTCTTATGCTTGGACATTTCGGGCTTGTCGATTCTCTTGATTTCGGAGCGGGGGCGTATTATTACGCGGATATTCCCGAGTTCGATAAATATGTCCGTACTGATTCTTACAATAGCACCCTTCCGATCTCTTTGGCGATAGTTCTTTTCCTCGCCTGGGGCGCTCTCATGTATTGGCTTTGGACCAAAATCGACAAAAATTAGAAATCCATTGTAAACACCGGTCCTACAAAGTGGCGGTTCATCTTGATACCGCTCTTCTTTAGGGAATTGAAGGTGTTGCCGCCGTTGTAATCGTAACGAATGCCAGCTTTAACGGGCAGTTTAAGCCACACCAGCGAAGCTAAATCGAAAACAAGGTCCGAGCCGACGCTCCAAAGATAAGAGTCGAACTGGCGCTCTTTCTGTGGATAAATGCAAATATCGAAATGAGGCGTCAGGATTAGTCTCTTGATGTATGCTATGCCGAGGTTGAGGTCTCCAATCCAGATAGGAATACCATAGTCCGCGGTAATATTCATGCTGTGGATAGAATGGGCGCCGACCATGGAAAGAAGGCCCGGCGTAGAACTTAGTCCCCTCGGCAGAGTATTTAGTATCGTCGTATTGAAAATAGATCTCTCGTTAAGACTTGTCGAATATTTCATTGACAGTCTCAAGCCTTGCTGCGGCACTACTCCAGGCAGGTACATGTAAGTGTACGCATACATCTGAGGACTGAAAAGGGGAGTCTCACCCTTGGTTGTCGTGAACTTGCCCAGTCCCAGTTTCGTGTAAAATCCTACCTCCGCTCCTATTCCGAAGTGAGGGTATATGCCGCTTTGCGCCGTGCCCTGCATTATGTATCCCCTGAGGGAAGCGCTTATGCTTTGATCTAGTCTGTTCACTCCCTTTATAAATCGGATAGGCGTCCCTGTCTTTTTATCCCTGTACATGTACATAGAAGTGTCATAACTGTCGTTTGACAGGGAGTATGTGAATTTAGGCACTAATCCGCTATGCCATCCGCCTTGGGAGAATGAAAGAGGAAGATAAACAGACACATGACCTTCGAGCAAAGGACCTCTTTTGAATGAATAGGCGCTTATAGCCCCGCTTTTTCCGTCCTGTGAATGGGCCCTGAACATAGTAGTATGGGCGGCTCTGTCGTTAAAGTCAATTCCAATCTCGAAAGCAGGGAAAAGTCCAGTGTAGGTGAACTGGACGTGTCCGCTATGTCTCCATTTCCCGGCCACTTCAGGGTCCTTATGCGCGCTGTATCCGAAGTTTGCGACAGCTGTTCCAAGACGGTTCTGGCTGACTGCGGCTATTCCCGGGGATACCATCTGATATATCCTGTCGTAGCTGAAATTCATCAGGTTATCCACGTTAAAATAGACTGGAGCCCAGGAGTGGATGTTGAACATGTGAAGGAATTTGCGATAAGGGGAGACCTTGGAGAACTGGACATCTTCCTCGCTTATAGCTGTATAGTTTCCCGAGTAAAGGGTCTCCTGCTCCGAAAGAGCGTCAGCTATCACGTCAGAGTGGACAGGTCCGCTGACGGGCATGGCTTTTAAACTGTCGGCAGGTGTCCTATAGACAAGATTTCCGTCAAGAGTATGGGCGCTGTAGTAAAGCCATTTCCCGTCAGGAGAGTATTGCCAGGAGGTTCCGCCGTAGCGTGTGTTGCTTATTCTGTAAAGATTATTAGAACCGATGTAGAAGTGATAAAGCTCATCTACACCGCTTCTGTCGCTTGTGAACATCACAGCCGGACAGTCTTCTTTCTTGGCGATCTGTGGTACTATCCTGAGGTCATTCAGGGTTTTAGGAAGCACGTCAGAAAGCTCAATCCACCCCATCTCCTCATTTGACAAATCGTACAGATAGAGAGCTGTGCCGTTGTCGCTGACCGCGCTGGAGACGATGTGGTCCTCGATGAGCACGCACTCGACAATCTGGAGACTGTCGGGGACTGTAATTCTTTGTCTTAGCTTACCGGAAGCGGCGTCAAGTACATCTACGGCAGAGCCTCCGGTATTAAAATAGACCGCGCTCACAATCAGACTGTCAGAAGCGAAAGGATTATAGTGATTGCCCTTTTTCGTCACGCTGTAAGCCCTTTTTCTCGACGTGTCATAAGAGCGTATCAGTGAACGGTTTGATAAAGACCACCTTGGCCCGCTTACGCTCTCGCTCCAGTAAAGTTCAACTCCATCGGTGTATAGTCCGCTTGAATAACTCGCCGCCTCACGAAGCCTTTTCTCTTTTCCGAGAGTGTCGATTTTGACAAGCCCGCGAGTGCGCACAAGGCTCTTTTTAAGAGCGTAGATATCGTCCCCGATGACGGCGATACTTGAATAATCCGTATATCTTGACGGTGTTTTGACGACTGGCTCAGAAGGCATGTACGGCGCGGCGGCGTCACGCTCGCTTTTCCAGATGTCGTAGAAGGTGTGAGCGGACTCGTCAAAGACGGTGCGTGTGTTTTTGCCGGTTATGCGCTTTGTGACGGAATTCCACCCCATGTCCCAGACTCTTCGGGCGGCGTTTGTATAAAGCTGTCCGGTATAGTCAGGGCAGTTATAATTATATCTGAGACCGGCGATTGTCATGTATCCGAGGGCGTAATGGTCGGGACTATACCACCTCTGGGATCCGTAACGCCATTTATGCCAATTCCTCCAGATATCATTATCGAAGGATATCATGTAGTAATTAAGGAAATCCGCTTTACGGCCTCTTCCGGAATTGGTAAGGGCGGTTTCCGCGACGACGGCGTCGCCTTCAAGGAAGTCTTCTCCTCCGTAAAGCTCGCAGGTCAGTCCGTTGAACATTTCTCCGAAGAACCATCCGAACGGCCTCAGTCCCCGGCTCAGGCCGAACTGCATCTGCGCGACATGCCTTTGCTCGTGGATAGTCAATTGTCTTACCCAGCTCATAGGATCAGGGTTGTAGGCGTCCGGGAGAGTATAAAGGTCCATTCTCCGCGGGGCCCATGCCACCGAGCCGTTGGAAATAGTGTTGAAAGGGTGTATGACCACAGGAAGAGGTCCCCTTGTGTACTGGCCTGGCAGGTAGCTGATTGTCTGTCCCACGCTTGAGCGGTAGTGCTCCAGGCTCCGTCCGTAAACGAAAGCGAGAGAATCCATCCCTCGGGGGAAAATCAGACGGTAGTTAGCCGTTGTGACCTGGCTCCACCGTACTCTGCCGGGGTCGTCGCCTGTCAAGAAAAACTGAGCGGCACAGGGAAATGTCGCGCAAAGGGTCAACAATAGACAAAATATGTTTTTCAGGAGGCTTTTCACGGCGGTCAAGACTCTTTTATCTATTGCAAATCTACGCTGATTTTGTTAAATTTGCACGATTATTAGCGTTTTTTAACTTTATGAGTACAGTACTCTTAGTCCTTACTATCCTGGGTTCCCTCGGAATGTTCCTTTACGGAATGTCTCTGATGAGCGGCGGACTCCAGAAAATGGCAGGTGATTCGTTGAGGTCTTTCATCGCTCAGATGACCTCAAACAAGTTCAAATGTGTCCTCACAGGTATCGTCGTCACCGCCCTTGTCCAGTCTTCCACAGCTACGACATTGATGCTCGTAAGCTTCGTAAACGCCGGTCTGATGGCTCTGGCCAACGCTATCGGCGTCATAATGGGAGCAAATATCGGAACGACCGTAACGGCTTGGATCTTCGCGCTGTCTTTCAGCGGCTCGAGCTTCAGCCTCGGTATGATAGCTGTTCCTTTGATGTTTTTCGCCTTCATCCTTTTGTCTTGCAAGAAGCAGGGACTTAAGAATGGCGGCGAATTTATTATGGGTTTCGCCCTTCTCTTCCTCGGTCTTACCACCCTCAGGGAGAACTCCACGATCCTGCTTGACAATGAAGGCGTACGACTTTTCTTGTCTAAACTGACAGGATGGGGCTTCGGCAGTATCCTTCTTTTCATGACCGCCGGCGCATGTATGACCCTCATGCTTCAGTCTTCGGCCGCCACTATGGCGATAACGATGGTGCTCGTGGCTAACGGCTACATTCCTTTCACTATGGCTGCCGCGATGGTGCTTGGAGAGAACATCGGAACTACTATCACATCCAACATCGCCGCCTCTGTCGCTAACGTCTCAGCGAAGAGAACAGCACGCGCCCACATGCTCTTCAATGTGTTCGGAGTCATCTGGGTATTGTGCCTTTTTAAACCATTCCTGAGGCTTATCGGCATCATTGTCACCGCGTTCGGATTCCCTAATCCTGCCCTGACTGATTTCGCGACCGCTGACCCTGAGACTAAAAAGGCCCTCATCGCCTCCCTCCCTTATGTTGTGGCTACCCTCCACACCCTCTTCAACCTTATCAACACTATGATTTTGATATGGTTCATCCCTATCATCGAGAAGGTTGTCACATGGATGGTTCCGTCACCGAAAGATACAGAAGAGGTCTTCCGCCTCAAATATATCGCGGGAGGTCCTTTGGGAACATCGGAGCTTTCTCTTAACGAGGCGAACCAGGAGATTATCCATTTCGGAGAAATCTGCTACCAGGGTTTTGACTATATCCGTCAGGCTATCAACGAGACAGACCAGGAGAAGTTCGATGCCATTAATGAGAAACTTGTCAAGTATGAGGAAATCACCGACAGGATCGAGTTTGAGATCGCCTCATACCTTAACGAGGTATCAAAAGGCGAGATTTCAGCGGCTTCCGGCCAGCGTATGAAAGCGATGTACAAGATCATCGGTGAGATGGAGAGTCTGGGAGACTCAGGAGAGGCTATAGGACGACTTCTCAAGCGTAAATTCATCCACAAGAAGAGCTTTGATGAGGATATGATGAAGAGGCTCTCCAAGATGCTTGACACCGTAGAGGTCGCATATCAGGTGATGATAGAGAACCTCAAGAACAAGAACCTTGAGGACATCACCAACGCTACAGACGCGGAGTACAATATCAACGAATGCCGCAACAATCTTCGTGAGGAGCATATCGTCAACATCGAGAACAACAACTACGACTATACCTCAGGAGTCTATTATATAGACCTCGTCGGAGAGTTGGAGAAAATAGGTGACTTCATAATCAATATCTCAGAGTCTAAGCTGAAGTCTATTAAATGAGCCGTTATGTAGGACGAATACTGTCTCTTGTGGCTGTTCTATGCGCCCTGTGTTCGTGTAAAGGAGGGCAGGGACAGCCTTCAGGGCCGTCTCAAAGGGATTTTCGCCCTTCGAAGGCCCCGGCGATGATGACAGAGCAGTCGGACATCGTCCTATATCTTTCGGAACATTTCTGGGATAGCCTGTGGGATGTGTCGGATAAGTGGCTGAGGGATTCTTCTCATGTCAGCGGAGTGTCTTACGCCTCTTTGAGAGACCAGATGTCGTCCTTCATGGAGATTTGCGGGAATCTTCCTTTGGAGTCAGCGAGAAGATCCATGAGGAAACTCTGCAAGGACGCGGTGGCTCATAAGACGAACGACCCTTCTTTGACGGATTTCGAGGTTTTCAACGAGTTCATTGAACTTTGCCTTTTCGACCCGAATTCCCCATATAGGAATGAGGACTTGTACGAGCCATATGCCGCTCTTCTCTCTGAGTGTGAATATGTAGGTCCGGCAGGTAGGGAAAAATATTCCCGACAAGCCGCCCAGTGCCGCCTAAATCCTGTGGGAAGCGTGGCGGCGGATTTTTCCTTCTCGGATAAAGTAGGGAAAATCAGGACCTTGCACTCGATAAAGGCGGAGCACACGATACTGTTTTTCAGTAATCCGGGGTGTGAGGCATGCAAGAATATCATAGAGTATTTGCGTTCGGAGAGGAAGGTGAACTCCATGATAGCCTCGGGTGCTTTGGCGGTAGTCAATGTGTATATAGACGAGGATATAGAGTCGTGGTATAATTACATGCCTTATTACCCCGAGGAGTGGTATAACGGCTATGACCATAATCAGATAATACGTACTGATGAGCTTTATGATGTCCGCGCGATACCTTCCTTATATCTGCTCGACAGGGATAAGAGAGTGTTGTTGAAGGATTGTCCGGAGCCTGTCATGTACGATGCGATACAGAAATTATAAAAAGCGGAATATTATGGAAATCAAGAAAGAATTATGGGGAAAGACCCCATGTGGAAAGGAGATCATGCTTTATACCATGGTCAATGCTAAGGGGGCGAGTGTGAGCCTTTCAAGCCTTGGCGCGGGCATTGTCAGCATTGTTGTTCCGGACAAGGACGGCAAGATGACAGATGTCGTACTTGGATATCCTCAGGCTATGAGTTATATGGCTGACGGTCCATGTTTCGGTAAGGTGCCGGGCCGATTCGCCAACCGTATCGCGCTAGGCAAGTTCTCTCTTGATGAAAAAGAATATACTCTTCCTATCAATAACGGACCTAACGCTCTTCATGGCGGCCCTCAGGGTTTCCAGAACCAGGTGTGGGAGAGCAGAGAGGTAGATGGAGCAGTGGAGTTCATGTATTATAGCGAGGATGGCGAGATGGGCTATCCTGGCGCTTTGAAGACCGTTGCCCGCTATCAGTGGGACGACCAGAATGTGCTTGAACTTACCCTTACCGCGGAGTGTGACGCCCCGACAGTGGTGAACCTCACAAATCATGTATATTTCAACCTCAAGGGTGAAGGAAACGGAGATGTGCTTGACCATGTGCTGACTCTCAACGCCAGCGAGTATCTCGCCACAGACCCTACCCAGATTCCTTTGGGCGAAAGCGTTCCAGTCGCTGGTACGCCTATGGATTTCGTGACTCCTAAAAAGATAGGACAGGACATAAAGGCTGATTTCGAGGCCTTGAAGATAGGCAAGGGATATGATCATTGCTGGGTTATCGACGGCTATGAGCCGGGCCAGATCCAGAAAGCCGCCACTTTGTATAGCGAGGTTTCCGGAATCGAGGTTGAGGTCTTGACTACGCAGCCTGGAGTACAGGTTTACACCGGAAACTGGCTCAGCGGATGTCCAGAGGGCAAGAACGGACATGTTTACAATGACTATGACGGAGTCGCCCTTGAGTGCCAGCACTATCCTGATTCTCCTAACAAGCCGGAGTATCCTACAACCGTACTTCGCCCGGGTGAGAGTTTCCAGGAGGCTATCATCTTCGCGTTTAACGTCAAATAGGCTTGACTATGAAGCAATATCTGGATCTTTTAAAGGAAATCCGAGCTAACGGTGTCATTAAGAAAGACCGTACCGGAGTCGGCACGCAGAGTATTTTCGGCCATCAGATGAGATTTGACCTTTCCAAGGGTTTTCCTCTTCTTACAACAAAGAAAGTACATCTGAAGTCTATCATTTATGAGTTGCTCTGGTTTATCGCCGGTGACACCAACATTAAATATCTGAAAGATCACGGCGTCTCAATCTGGGACGAGTGGGCTGACGAAAATGGAGACCTGGGTCCGGTCTATGGTCATCAGTGGAGAAGCTGGCCTTGTCCTGACGGGACCACTATAGATCAGCTTTCAAAGGTCATAGAGACCATAAAGAACAACCCTGATTCCCGAAGAATGATTGTTTCCGCGTGGAACGTCGCCGAGGTTGACAAGATGGCCCTGCCTCCTTGCCACAGCCTTTTCCAGTTCTATGTGGCTGACGGAAAGCTTTCCTGCCAGCTTTATCAGAGAAGCGCTGACTGTTTCCTCGGAGTTCCGTTCAATATCGCCTCTTACGCTCTTTTGACGATGATGATCGCGCAGGTCTGCGGCTTGCAGCCGGGTGATTTCATTCACACCACAGGAGACACTCACATTTACCTGAACCACTTCGAGCAGGTCGAGCTGCAGCTTTCACGAGAGCCTCGCGCGCTTCCTAAGATGCTCATAAACCCTGAGGTGAAGTCTATATTCGACTTTAAGTATGAGGACTTCACGCTTGTAGATTACGATCCATATCCAGGAATCAAGGCCCCTGTAGCCGTATAAAATACATATCATGGAGAGAGAAAATTTCAATAGTCGCCTGGGCATGCTCTTGGCGATGGTCGGTTCTGCGGTCGGACTCGGCAACATCTGGCGCTTTCCTTATCTTGTGGGAGTACATGGAGGCGCGGCTTTTATCATCTTGTATGTATTGTTCGTGTTCCTTCTGTCGTTGCCTCTTTTGATTTCTGAGTTCGTTATTGGCAGGGCAAGCCGTCTGAACGCGTATGGAGCATATGATAAACTTGCTCCGAACACTATCTGGCGTTATGTGGGCTTCCTGTCTGTTCTGTCGCCATTCCTGATCATAGCTTACTATGATGTTGTAGGCGGATGGTCGCTGCATTATTTTTTCGAGGCATGCGCTATGAGCTTTTCGCAGAGCAGTGAGATAGCAGGTATGTTCTCAAATCATATCAGTTCACCTTTTGCTCCGCTTTTCACCATGGGTTTGTTCTTGCTGATGACCTGTGTCGTGGTATTGATGGGCGTACAGAGCGGAATCGAGCGTTTCGGCAAGATAATGATGCCTCTTTTGTTCTTGGTTATTCTCGCCATAGCGATATGGGTGATTACACTTCCAGGAGCCTCAGAGGGCGTAAAATACCTGTTTAAACCTGATTTTTCCAAGGTGACGGGCAAGACTTTGGTAGCGGCTATGGGACAGGCGTTCTTCTCTTTGTCTCTAGGCTGCGGAACTATGCTGACCTATGCGTCGTATGCGAAGAAATCAGATAATATAGGTTCATCATCTTTGCAGATCGCATTCGCCGACCTGCTGTTCGCGATCCTCGCTTCCTGCGCTATTCTTCCAGGCGTTTTCGCCTTTGGGGTCGATCCGGGCGAGGGTCCGGGACTTATCTTCGAGACTCTTCCTATGATGTTCGCGGCTATGCCATTAGGTTCGCTCGTAGCGATTTTCTTTTTCCTCGCGGTGCTTATCGCGGCTCTTACCTCGACAATTTCAATGTTGGAGGTTGTTATCGCATATCTCGTAGAGGAACATCATGCCAGCCGAAAAGCCGCGGTATGGGGCTGCTTCTCTGTCCTTTTCCTTCTGGGTGTTCTTTGCTCGATGTCATTCGGACCTCTCAAGGATGTCACAATCCTCGGCAAGACCATCTTTGATTGTTTTGACTTCCTCGCGGCTAACATCCTCATGCCGTTCGGCGGAATACTTGCTTGTGTTTTTGTCGGATGGAAGATGAAGAAACCTGACGTGTATGCGGAATTAACAAATGAGGGTAGCCTCAGATTCATGTCCAAGATCTACCCTCTGATTTATTTCTTTATCAGGTATGTCGCCCCTGCGGGAATTCTTTGCGTCACGATTTCAAACTTCCTGCTTTAGCGGCAAGCACAGGAGCTCCCGCTGATAGCAGCAGAAGTAGAAGCAGAATAATGGAGGAGGCTCTTGAGATGCCTTCTCCTTTTTTGTATGAGGCAGGCTCGAAACGCATGACAATCTCTCCTTCGCCCTGAGGGATGACGGCGGCACGAAGCACCCAGTCCGCCCTTAGAAGCTCTCCTTCACGGCTTTCTGAGCCTTCAGGAATGATTGTCATCTTCCAGTCCGGATAGTAAATCTCGCTGAATACGGCGAGTCTGTCTTGCTCAAGAGAGTAGTTGTAATGGAGCTCGTTGGCGGCGTAAGAGCTTAGGCGGATATCATCAGAGCGACCAGGGGCGAAGATGTCCTCGGCCTCCGAAGAAGATATCTGCGGCAACTGAGAGTTCCAGTCTCGGATGACGGCTTCTTTTTTAAGGTCCGCGTTGCCGATAAGGGCGATTTCCTCGTTCGCGCTTGAGGCGTTCACGACTCTGTCAACTAGCCAGCATGAGCCCAGGGCGTAGTCATTCTCGATAGGAGGCAGGT
>JAKSJJ010000047.1 GCA_024398335.1 Bacteroidales bacterium
AGGAAATGTGCCGTGATTCCTGGAATTTCCAGAAGAACAACCCTAACGGTTACGAAGAATAATGTTGTCTGGATTTGTCGGATGAAATGAAAAGAATCGCGGTCATATCACTGTTATTCGGATCGGCATTCTTGTTGTCTTCGTGCCATAAAGAGAACACAGAGGAGTACGGGGCGCCGATGACCATATTGGCAGAGTCCGCCGGTATCGGAACGAAGGCGGATATGGCTTACAAATATGACATACTCTGGAATGAATCGGACCAGATTTATGTAAAAGGCGGAATTGGACGGGACAGGTTCAATCTTGTCGAAGGCGCAGGCACTACAAAGGGCGTTTTCCGTCAGAATGGCTCAATGGCCATCTCTGGAGCAATCGACGCCTTTTATCCTGCAAAAGTAGTTGGCGGCCAGGATCTTGTGTGGCCTTCTACGCAGACTGTGAACGAGCCTGTGCCTATGATGTGCCATCAGGACAGGATAGAAGGTAATAACGTCAAGATGGCTTTCTCGAGCCTTGGTTCGGTTCTTCAGATATTTTTCACGACGGTCAGCGAGGATATCGCTCTGAGGGAAATCAATGTCCAGTCGGGAGGTGCCCGATTAAGCGGAAAATTTACTGTGGATCAGGACGGCAAGGCTGTCATAGACCCTCAGGAGGGCGATCCGGGGATTACTTTAAGCCTTGGGGACTACGGCTTTCCTGTCGGGCTGAAGGCGGAATGTTTCAATATAATGATTCCTGCCGGGGATTATAAGTATTTGACCATCAGGTTTATCACCACTGACGGGAGGGTGTGTCAGATGATTTCTCGCAGCTTCCCGTCACTGAAGAGAAATGTAGTGGCCAGGATTTCCCTCTCAGGGAAATTCCAGAACGTGGAATATGTCGATCTCGGCTTGGGTGTCAGATGGGCTACAATGAATGTCGGCGCCTCCAGGCCTGGCGGCTTCGGCGATCTTTTCGCATGGGGAGAGACAGCGCCGAAGGAATTATATGATTTCAGCACATATAAATTCTTCAAGGAAATGACAATCGGGAGCGATCCTCACATGCTCTCCACTAAATATGTCACTGACAGATATTTCGGCGATGTGGATCAGAAGACCGAGCTGGACCATGTGGACGATGCCGCTTATGCCAACTGGGGACCTCAGTGGCGCATGCCTACCTACAACGAGTTTGATGATCTCAAGAATAGATGTACATGGACCAAGACCACAGTCGACGGCATGCAAGGCTATAAGATATCCGGTAACGGGAATAGTATTTTCCTGCCTTCCGGCGCGATGTACTGGAGCTCGTCTTTGAATTGGTCGGATAATGACCAGGCGTATGCTTTTGGCTCTTCCGGCTCGGACGATATGAAGCATTCGTCTTGTTCCCGTCAACGAGGCTTGCTAGTCAGGCCTGTAAGAAGGTGAAATCATGATGATATGTAATTAATTCAATATTATGAAAAGAATAATTTACGCTTTCGCGGCGCTTTTTCTGCTTCTCGCCACGGCATGCAACAAAGAACAGAAGGAAAACAAAGTAGTAATAAATGATATCGAGTATGATGTCAGCGCGAAGATAAAGAGACCTGTGGCTTTTGTCGGAACGGCGGGCGCTACTCTTCCGGGCGAGGCCATCTCCAGCAGAGTATTGCAGGTCGGGTCGGTAAGTGACGCCGGCATCATCATTATAGCCTCAAGCGAGTTGGAGGCCAACAAGGAGTTGATAAGAAAGGCCTGGGTTGACGGTAAGATTATCGTCGAGCTTTACCCTACAGTGGCCAGTCACTCTTCGTTCTGGGATTCGTTTGATGCTCCTGTGTATATACAGGGAGAGGAGTCCGGCAATGATCTTGTCCTTCTCGCGATGAAGGGCTATTCGTGCTATCAGCTCCAGAATCCGCTTTGGGAAGGTTTATTTGACATAAAGAACACTGAGCTTGATGATGACGGTGTCCCGGTTACGCCTTCAGACAAGGAGGAACTCAAGGATAATACCAGCCTTACTTACAATCCTGTGGAGATAGCTGAGACTGTAGAGTATTTCAATACAAAGCTCAACTCTATGGTGGATTGGATGAATGAGATGTCCGTTGTAGGTATTGTAGGTGATAGCCAGGTTCCTTCATTCGACGGTGACCTCTCAAAGAGAATTATGGACGCCAGCTTCTCTCAGAATATTCGCAAGACCTATAATGTCGGCGCGAATAATTTCGAGATATGCACGGTCGCATTGTCCAGCGCTGACAAAGTGACAAGACACTCCACAGTGGATCTGGATATGCATATTGTTCCGCTGTATGCGTACCAGAAGAATCAAAATGACACAAATGGAGACTACTATTTTGTCACGATGAGCCTTGTCTCCCATAACGGCCCGCTTTACGGCCTTTATAAAGAGTGGCATGGCTGGGTCAGGACTTGGGCTCATATCTTTTACGGGAAGAAACTGGCGTGGAACGCTACTTTGGTCAAAAGAGACGGACGCGACTTCGTCCCACTCGGTTCAGAAGTCAGCTTCTTTGACACTCCGGTACCAGCGACCACTTCGACAAGCTCTTCATACACTACTGGTTTCTCAGCCGCGCTTAATGTAGCCGGCCAGGCGGGAATCAACGCTGGTAAGCCTACTGTCACCTTTACTGTAGGCGGTAACTTCACATGGAGCAACTCCAAGTCTACGACTGTGCCTGACCAGAGCATCGTGATGAAGACTGACCCTTTGACGCGAAAGGTAAGCTACGAGTACTGGTGTAATAACGAAGCGGAAGAGGACGATACCAAGGACGCTCTCAAGCCTATAGCGTTGAGCGACCAGAAATGTGAAGCTACATGGTGCTGGCGTGTAAACAGTACCTGTGACGATGACGATCAGACTTATTTCGCCATCAAGTTCGAGCTTTTCCCTGAGTATGGATACATGTGGCGTCATGCGACTTGGGGCTGTGAAGGTTCAAAGAAAACCAAGAATCTTCTCGCGGGCGATCTTCAGACAACATATATCACCCTTGAGATGCCTAACCGTAAGCGTAACGGTATTTTGGAGCTGAAGGCTACCGCCAACGAGTATATCCATGGCTTGGTCATCTATGACTCTGAAGGACACATCGCCGCTAAGGATGATGGCAGCTATGAGCAGAATACTGTTCAGAGATATCAGCTTCCTGTCGGTACTTATAATTTGGAGTACGAGATCCGTGAAGGAATGGGAGAATTGCTGGGTAAGTATCGCCTAAGCAATGTAGAGGTACGCACAGCTGAGACTACCGTCAAGGCTACTCTTGAAGGTGAACAGATTGAATAATGAAACCAAGATTATTTTATGCCCTTTTTCTCCTTGCCGCGATTGTTTCTTGCGGCAAGGAGAATGGTAATGAATCTGCCTGTCCTCCTATTTTCGGGGAACATCTCGATCCGGGTATCATCGAACAGGAGATCGTAGCGTATGACGAGTCATTCAGTGTGACTATTCCCGAGAAATTGTATTTCGAGCATGGGAACGCGAAGGTTGTAACTCCGGAGATTTATGTCAGAAAAATGATAGATCTTCATGTTGAGGTTCTTCCGCTCTATGTCTTTGGTACTCAGGAGTCGGTTTGCGGCGATTATTATGCTGTGAGAGGATATGCGGTCTCTCATAACGCCGAGGTTTTCTCGGATGGACCTATTAAGGTTGATTCCCCATACGACCAGACTATCCACATGACTGGATGGTATATGTCCTCTTTCGGAGTCGATTTGCAGCTTCTGGATCAAAGTGGTCAGGCAGTGGACAATCAGAGCGTCAATTTTTTCGTGACGCCGGAGCCGTCAACCACTATAGGATCTACTACTTATAAGAAGGGATTCGCCTTTTCTCTCGCTCCATCTGTGACAATCGGAGCCGCCAAGGTTACCGAACCTGACAAGGATCCTTCGTGGAGAAATGTGGACCTTGGTATTGTGACGGTGGGTTTCAAATGGGAGGATTCCAGTACGCAGAATATTCCGGACCAGAGCGTCATGATGAGCACAGATCCGTATAACAGGGCAGTGCAATATAAATTATTGACAAACAATGTCCGGGAAGAAATCGGCGCTGACGCCCTTCCTATGACTTGCCACAATGACCAGCGCTTTGACTTCTCCTTTGTCTGGCATGTAGAAAGTGGGAAATACTATGCCCGCGACAATGATTTCGGCAATATGAGGATGAAATTATCGGTCAAGCCTGTATTTAAGAGTAATTTCCATGGCCGCGTGCAAACTTCGGAATCAGACTATTTCGATTGCCAGAGCTTTGATAAATTCTCTAAGAGCTTATCATTTGAAAGAGAAGTCAGTATCCCGGCTATAAATCGTATTCCTACTGGAACAATTTCCTTTAAGAATACTACAATGTATTATGTCGCGAACGTCAGCATATGGAGAACTGGCGAGTACATTGCGGATAAGACGGCCCGGCCGTACAGCAAGGTATCCGGAGTTTATTCTACAAACCAGACGTTCAAGGCGATGACCCGAATGGGAGAATACGATATAGTTTATGACGTCAAAACCGGTAACGGAGTCTCGAAGGGTAAGTATATAGTAAGAGGTGTATCCATCGGTGAAAACGAGACCAGAGTTCTCTCTACGATGGATGGGAAGAAATTATAGGAACTTTATCGCGTCCTTGGAGGCTTTGTCCGTGACGGGGCTGTTAAAGGCCGTTACAATGATCCCCATATCCGTACACCAGGCGGTGTAGGGCTGGGGGATTTTACCTTCATCCAGTAGCCTTTCGTCTCCTGAATTTCCACGACGATTCCCATCAGTTCCTGAGTCTCAAGGGCCGAGCGTCTGATGAATGAGTGTGCTTTCATAGTTGATATTTTTTTATTCCCAACTTCTCCAAGCCTTAGTCTCGTATGTGGCTCCAGCGCCGTTAGTCACCACGCTGGTGTTTATCGGGTAATATCCGATTGTGCTGTCCTCACTAAGGAATGGATTATCTGCGCTTGTCAGAATATTCGATTTGGCCTTAAGCTTCGAGCCGGTGTTAGTCTGAGTCGCACTTGGATAAGCGCTCCAGTTATATCCCTGATTCGTCGAATATCCGAAATTGTATTCAATCGGAGATGTGTCATTATGCTCGTTCGCCTCGGCCTGAGTGTAACTCTGCGCGTTAGAAGAAAGACCGGCGAAGAACACATTTTGGGATATGTTGACATGCTTTGCCTGCTTCATCCTGAACGGATTGGAAGCGTAGTTGTAGAACGTGTTGCCTACAATGTCCAATTCAAGCTCCGGTGTGGCATAAGATGCGTTATTGAAGCCGAACAGGTTGATAGCTACGCTCGAAGGAGTGCTGATGACACTATTTTGTATTGATATCTTCTCCAATTGTGTAGCTGTTGTCGTTTTGAACTCATAGAACGTTTTTCCGCCCATCAGCATGATGCTGTTATTGAACGCCAGCTCTCTGAATGAATACGCCTCGCCGACTTCTCGTATCAAGACTGCGCCGCTCTGACATCTGAGTGTACAATCCTCCACTACGAGCGATGGAGACTTGGTTGTACCGCTGTCGCTAAAGGCCGCTGTCCCGTTTGTCGGATATATGTCAAGGTTCTTAAATACGACATTGGCGTTTATAATAAACTGTTTTTTATCTGCGTCAGAAGAACCGAGAACAGTCTGCGAGTCCGCATACCTTCCTATCAACACAACGTCGTTATTGAATGTCGTGTTATTAGGGTTAAGCAATAATTCTGGGTTCTCAACGAAGTGTATGCCCTCGCTAACGAGTTTTCCGTAATTGCTTTGGCCGGTAAGGTCAACACAATCGAAGTTAGGATGCGTGCTCTTGTTGTATTCTACGCCATTGATTGAAATTGATTTGCCGCTAAGGAATTCCTGATAGTAGTCCTGTCTGCTGTCTGATGGGTCTGTATAGAGTAACATGGCGCTCATCATGCAGTTCGAGGCGGATGATGAGATGACTTTACCGCTCAGGTCGACTCCCTCGATCTCAATGTCTCTGAAACCACCGGTGGTAAAAAGGGAAGACTTGTTTATATCGCCATTGAAAAGATTGAACTCATAATCATTTTCATCCAATGTCAAATGCGCGTCAGAACCTTTTTTGCATGTCGAAGCCGCATGCGTGAAGATTCTCACTTTTGTAATTCTTTGCCCCGGAATTTGTGGGATTGTAAGCGTCTTATTAGCATTGGTGCTATTAAGGTTAAGCGCATTCTTTAATAAACCAGAATTGTCCCTTGTCGCCGCTGCCCACACAGTCCCTGAGGTCGGCCATTGATAAGCCGTACCGTTGCTGGACATGAGTTTGACATTACCGAACCTCTCGACATTGAAGAACGGAACCGCGATGGTCGGCACATTGCTCGCGCCAGCCATGTTGAAAGGGAGCGAGAAAGCCTTGTTTTCCGTCAGTTTCACGTCCTTTTTCACGGTCAGCGTCTTCTCGTATGTCTTTAGCTGAGTGGTCACTGTAAGGGTGACTTCACATCCGGCGTTGAAGGTGAACGGAGCGGTCATGAACCATACGGGATAGACTCCATTCTCTGCGGCGAGACCTTCGTCATCATACAGGGCTGATACCGCAGGACCCTGCGCGTTCTGATGTATACTTGTGACCTTTGTCTCGTCGTATTCTTCGTCCAAAGCCATATACACAAGCCCGGTAAGCGGGGTATTTTTCTGAGAAAGCGTCATTGTGACGGCGAATATCCTCTCGTACTCTTCCAGTCCGGAAATTTTTACCAGTACAGGCGTGAACAGTCTTTTGAAGTATTTGATCTCCGCGCTGGATGCCTCTTCGTCGATTGTGAAAGGCATACCTGCCAGGTAGTCGAACTGAGGGTCGAAACTATCCTTTGAAGGGCATTGAACCGGGCTGAGAACCACTGAGACATTCTTGTTGCTGTTGGCGCGGGCGATGACAGCGGATGATGATGGAAGTACAGGATACCATGTCGATCCCTCGCTTCCCGCAGGTGCGGTA
Source organism: Bacteroidales bacterium (assembly GCA_024398335.1). GTDB lineage: Bacteria > Bacteroidota > Bacteroidia > Bacteroidales > UBA932 > Cryptobacteroides. The sequence goes on from JAKSJJ010000047.1 coordinate 6,985, forward strand.
AAAGTGTAGTTTCCATTTCCTTCCGGGGTGGGCGTCGCTACAACCGGGGCCTCGAAAGTCTCGTTTCCCGGTTTTTTGTAGAATAGAGTAATGTTCTCTGTCCCAGTTACTTTTACTCTGCCATCTTCTTTATCAAAGGCGGTTTTCGTATCGTTCTCCCATACGCCGTCATTGACAGTCAATGTGATGGTTGTACCATTCTGCGGCGCGACGATGTTCTCTTTAGCGCATGAGGCCATCATGGCGAAAGAAGCAAGTAGTATAAATAATTTTTTCATCGCTCTAGTCCTCCCCGAAAATATCATCAAGATCTTCTATCGTCTCAGTTGAGCCGTCACTGTTTTCCCACTGGCTTGTGCTCAATATCTGCTCGCCAAGGGAGAGTCTTACTGTCCTGCAGATCGGACGTGTATAGGAATTCAGGTGATTAAATTTCCTCATTTTCATGAATAATAATTAGTTAATGTTGCCGAACACACAACGCCAGACAAATATAGTAAATTTTCTTCCGCTGATTCCAAATTTATTTTTATCTTTGCACGCAACAAAATTCAAACGATATGTCATTCCTTGAAGAAAGAGTTGCAATGGAAGGCCTCACCTTCGACGACGTATTGCTGATTCCGGCATACTCCGAGGTTCTTCCAAGGGAAGTCTCCCTGAAGTGTCGTTTCTCTAAAAACATCAATCTTAATATTCCTATTGTGTCCGCCGCTATGGATACAGTTACTGAAGCCCCTATGGCCATCGCTCTCGCAAGAGAAGGAGGAATAGGGGTTATTCATAAGAATATGTCCATCGAGGACCAGGCGCGTGAGGTGCGCAGGGTCAAGAGGGCGGAGAACGGCATGATCGACAACCCTGTCACCATCCATAAAGACCAGACTGTAGGCGATGCTCTCCAGCTTATGCACGACAATCATATCGGAGGTATTCCGGTAGTCGACGGAGACGGAACTTTGGTAGGTATCGTGACAAATCGTGACGTCCGTTTCCAGACGGACATGAGCGTTAAGATCGAGGACGCCATGACAAGCAAGGGGCTCGTCACGATTCAGGAGAATCAGACCGACAGGGACTATGTCCGCAAGGTACTCCAGGAGAACAAGGTGGAGAAACTGCCGGTGCTCAATAAGGAAGGCAAGATCGTGGGCCTTATCACATATAAGGATCTTACGAAGGAGAGAATCAATCCTGACGCGTGCAAGGACTCAAAGGGCCGTCTCAGAGTAGCCGCCGGAGTGGGCATCACCGCTGACGCTCTTGACAGAGTAGCGGCTCTTGTCGCCGAGGGTGTCGACGCTGTAGTTCTCGACTCAGCTCACGGCCACAGCCGCGGAGTCATCGAAAAACTCAAAGCTATCAAAGAGGCATATCCGAAACTTGACGTGGTCGTAGGTAATATCGCCACCCCTGAGGCCGCTAAAGATCTCGTCGAGGCTGGCGCTGACGCCATCAAGGTCGGTATCGGACCTGGTTCAATCTGTACTACACGTATCGTAGCCGGTGTCGGCGTTCCTCAGCTCTCAGCGATATTCAATTGCGCTAAGGTCGCTCACGAGGCAGGTGTCCCTGTCATCGCTGACGGCGGACTCCGTTACTCTGGTGACATCGTCAAGGCTCTCGCGGCCGGTGGAGACTGCGTGATGTGCGGAAGTATGTTCGCAGGTACGGAAGAGGCTCCAGGCGAGACCATCATCTACAACGGAAGAAAGTTCAAGACATATCGTGGAATGGGCTCTTTGGACGCTATGGCGGCCGGTTCTAAAGACCGTTATTTCCAGAGCGGACAGACTGACATCAAGAAGCTTGTACCGGAGGGAATCGTAGGCCGTGTGCCTTATAAGGGAACTCTCCAGGAGACTGTATATCAGCTCATCGGAGGTCTCCGCTCAGGTATGGGATATTGCGGAGCGCGCACTATCGTTGACCTTCAGGGCGCACGCTTCACCCGTGTCACCGCGAGCGGAATGGCCGAGAGCCACCCTCACGACGTGACTATTACCAAAGAAACTCCAAACTACAGCCGCAACGACTAGTATATGGATAAAATTATAATCCTTGATTTCGGCTCACAGACAACCCAGCTCATAGGCCGCCGTGTCCGTGAGCTGAATACTTTTTGTGAGATCGTCCCTTACAACAAGTTTCCGAAGAACGACCCTGACGTGATTGGAGTCATTCTTTCCGGATCACCATTGAGCGTCTATGCTGACGACGCGTTCCATATTGATTTCGAGCAGATCAGAGGCAAGTATCCTATCCTCGGCATCTGTTACGGAGCCCAGCTCATGGCCCACTGCTTCGGCGGTAAGGTCGAGCCAGAGGGAACACGTGAGTACGGACGTGCCAAGCTTGAGTTCATGGAGGAAGGCAACCCTCTTCTGGCGGGTTTCGCTCCATGCAGCCAGGTGTGGATGTCTCATGGAGACACAATCACTAAACTCCCTGAGGGCTTCCGCGTGATCGCCTCGACTTCTACCGTAAAGTATGCCGCGTACGCCGCCAATGATGAGAAAATCTGGGGCGTGCAGTACCATCCTGAGGTATTCCACTCAATCGACGGTACTCTTCTCCTGAAGAACTTCGTGGTGGATATCTGCGGAGGAAAGCAGGACTGGAGCCCGGCCGCTTTCGTTGAGCAGACTGTGGGGGAGATACGTGAGCAGGTCGGTGACGACAAGGTAATACTCGGCCTTTCCGGCGGAGTTGATTCGTCTGTGGCCGCTGTGCTGCTTAACAAGGCGATAGGAAAGAACCTTACATGTATTTTCGTAAATAACGGACTTCTGCGCAAGAATGAGTTTACTGACGTGCTGAGGGACTATGAGTGTCTGGGGCTGAATGTCGTGGGCGTTGACGCCAGCGAGAAGTTCTACTCAGAGCTCGCTGGTGTTCACGAGCCTGAGCGCAAGCGTAAGATAATAGGCGCAGGTTTTATCGATGTCTTCGAGGCTGAGGCCCGTAAGATCGAGGGAGCGCGTTTTCTCGCGCAGGGAACTATTTATCCTGACCGTATCGAGTCTCTCAATATAACCGGTAAAGTCATCAAGAGCCACCATAACGTGGGCGGTCTTCCTGAGAAGATGGGTCTTAAGCTTTGTGAGCCTCTCAAGTGGCTTTTCAAGGACGAGGTCCGCAGGGTAGGACGCTCTCTTGGCATGCCTGAGCACCTTATCACCCGTCATCCATTCCCGGGTCCGGGTCTTGCCGTACGTATTCTCGGCGACATCACTCCGGAGAAGGTAAGAGTGCTCCAGGACGCTGACGATATCTTTATCAGAGGCCTTCGTGACTGGAAAGTCAAGCTCTCCGGAGAAGAGGCCCGCAAGGTTCTCGCGGCAGGTGTCCCTGCTGACATGAAGGACGGAGAGATCGAG
>JAKSJJ010000048.1 GCA_024398335.1 Bacteroidales bacterium
TCTTGGCTTTCGGCGCGGCCTTAGCTTTCGCCTTTGGTGCCACGGCCTTGGTCTTGGTCTTTGGCGCCGCCGCTTTCGCACTGCTCTGACGAGCCTCCTGCTCCGTAGGGCGTGGCTGCTCCTCTTCAATCAGCTCATAGTCAAGCAGCACCTGCTCAAGGCTCGCTCTCTTGACTTTGACCTTCACGACGGATCCGAGGGTATATGTGACCCTGGAGTGGCGTCCGCGGAGAACATATTTCTCAGGGTCGAACTCGAAGTAGTCGGAACGGATGTCGCGAAGAGGCACCATGCCTTCGATTCCTGTCGGGTCGATCTCCACGTACATGCCCCATTCTGTGATGCCAGAGACCTTGCCTGTAAACTCCCAGCCTACCTTGTCGCTCATGTACTCCACGAGCTTGTACTTGATGCTGGCTCTTTCAGCGTCAACGGCGACCTGCTCCCTTTCTGAGCAATGCTTGCAAAGGCTGGCGTAGGCTTCCTTCGACGCGCTCTCGCCCTTGTCAAGGTATTTTGTGAGCAGACGGTGGACCATCATGTCAGGGTAGCGCCTGATAGGAGAGGTGAAGTGGGTGTAGTGGGAGAAGGCGAGTCCGTAATGGCCTATGTTCTCGACGTCATAGACGGCTTTTGCCATGGTCCTTTTTCCGAGGAGCTCGAAGGCGGCGGATTCCGCTGTACCCTTGCTGGCCTCGAAGAGGGCGTTGAGGGATTTGGAGATCTCCTTGCCGTTGCCCGTTGATCCGAGCTCGTATCCGAAATTCTTCGCGAAACTGCGCAGATTCTCGAGTTTCTCCATATTAGGCTCGTCATGGACACGGTAAACGAAGGTCTTCTTCTCCTCCTTGCCGGCGAACTCAGCCACCGCCTTGTTCGCGAGGAGCATGAACTCCTCGATAAGCCAGTTGGCCTCGAACGATTCCTTATGGATGATGTCGATAGGACGTCCTTTCTCGTCAACGATGACCTTTGTCTCAGGTCCATCAAAACTGATGGCTCCGGCGGCGAATCTCTTCTTTCTTATTTTCGCGGCGAGTGAGTCAAGGATGTGGACGGCCTCGATAATCTCCTCAGTCACGTCTGAAGGAATCTTCTCGGTGTCGTTCTTTATTATCGCCTGCGCCCCGTCATAATCGAAACGATAGTCGGAATTGATGACCGTACGGCCTATCCAGCGTTTGATAATCTTCGCGTTAGGGCTGAGGACAAACACGACTGAATAGGTGAGTTTCTCCTCATGAGGGCGAAGGGAGCAGAGCTTGTTGCAGAGCTTCTCTGGGAGCATAGGGACTGTCCTGTCCACGAGATAGACAGATGTGGCCCTTTCTTTCGCCTCATTATCGACTATGGAGCCGACTTTCACATAGTGGGTCACGTCAGCGATATGGACACCGACCTCATAGTTGCCGTCCTCGAGTTTGCGCAGCGAGAGGGCGTCGTCGAAGTCTTTCGCGTCGGCGGGGTCAATGGTGAAGGTCAGGGTGTCGCGGAAGTCTCTTCTGCGTCTGATTTCCTCCGGTGTGATGTCTTCTGATATCTCGTCAGCCGCCTTGACTACCTCTGGCTCGAATCTGTACGGCAGGTTGAACTGCGAGAGTATGGCGTGCATCTCGGTGTCGTTCTCGCCCGGGTCTCCGAGCACGTCGGTGATGTGGCCTGTAGGGATAGGCTGGTTTCTTTTCCAATAATCTACCACGGCGGCGACTTTCATGCCTGGCTTGGCGACAAGCGGTGTTCCGTCCTCGTCCACTACGCCTGCCACCGTGTATTCACCCGGCCCTGAGACCATAAGGTGGCCTTTGCCTCCCTCTCCCATAGGCACTGCGATGTCGTATGGCATGTTCTTGCTCTGCATGAGCACCCACGCCTGTTCTCCTACGATGTGGAGAATACCTACGAACGGCATCACGCTCCTACGGACGATTTCCGTGATATGACCTTCGCAGCGTTGGCGGTCTGTCTTGGCCTTTGTCACTGTGACCTTGACGACATCGCCGTTGAGGGCTCCGCATGTCTTTGTGGCTTTGACGAATATATCGTCCTGATAATCAGGACTTACGACAAACGCGTAACCTTCGCGTGTCATCTGTACTTTTCCTTCAAGTACTGTCAGGGCCTTTTTCCTTTTATCCTCTCTATGTCCGCGGGATCGGCCGCTGTTTTTTCTCTTACTCATAATCATTCTTTTAATCTTAGCAAAGTTAAGTTATTTTAATAACTTTATTATCTTTGCAGCCCATAAAGTTTGAGATAAAAATTTTTTAGATATGAATAGAAAAGTACTTTTGATGATTCTGGACGGCTGGGGAGAAGGCCGCCACGACAAGTCTAACGCCATCTACACCCAGGGTGCGCCTTTTATCGACAGCCTCCGCGCTAAATATCCTATGAGCCATCTTCAGGCTTGCGGCGAGTACGTCGGTCTTCCTGACGGCCAGATGGGTAACTCTGAGGTAGGTCACATGAACCTCGGCGCGGGCCGTGTAGTTTATCAGGACCTCGTGAAGATCAACATTGCTGCCCGTAATCACGCTTTCATGCAGAACGCCGAGATCAAGGCCGCTTACGACTATGTCAAGTCGACAGGCAAGAAACTCCATTTCATGGGTCTCGCGAGCCATGGCGGAGTACACTCTTCACTTAATCACCTTTATGAGTTCCTCGCTGAGGCTAGCAGACAGGGCCTTCAGGATGTGTTCGTACATTGTTTCATGGACGGCCGTGACACTGACCCTCGCAGCGGACTGGGATTCGTTGAGGAGCTTGAGGCCAAGATGGCTGAGTCAACAGGTAAGGTAGCTACTGTCTGCGGACGTTTCTACGCTATGGACCGTGATAAGAGATGGGACCGCGTGAAGACCGCTTACGATATGCTCGTAGAGGGCAAGGGCGAGGCTTTCACATCAGCGGCTGAGGGTATCAAGGCTTCTTACGCCGCTGAGGTTACCGACGAGTTCATCAAACCTATAGTCATCACTGACGCCCAGGGCCAGCCTTTGGCTAAGGTCGAGGAGGGTGACGCCGTGATCTTCTTCAACTTCCGTAACGACCGCGCACGTGAGCTTACAGCTGTCATGACCCAGCAGGATATGCCTGAGCAGGGGATGAAGACTATTCCACTTTACTGGTGCTGCCTTACTCCATACGATGCTTCTTTCCAGGGAGTTCACATCCTTTTCAACAAGGAGCTCGTAAACGACACTCTCGGAGAGACTGTAAGCAAGGCCGGCAAGACTCAGCTTCGTATCGCCGAGACTGAGAAATATGCTCACGTGACCTTCTTCTTCAACGGTGGCCGTGAGGCTCAGTTCGAGAATGAGGACCGTATCCTCGTAAACTCTCCTAAGGTCGCTACTTACGACCTCCAGCCTTCAATGAGCGCTCCTGAGGTGACCGAGAAACTCCTCGAGGCTATCGCTTCAGACAAGGAGGATATGATCATCCTTAACTACGCTAACGGTGACATGGTAGGCCATACAGGAATCTATCCTGCTATCTGTGAGGCTGTTAAGACAGTTGATTCATGCGTGGAGAAGGTTGTCAATCTCGCTATCGAGCACAATTACGTAGTGCTTCTCACCGCTGACCACGGTAACGCTGACTACGCTGTAAACGAGGACGGTACTCCAAACACCGCTCACTCTCTCAACGAGGTCCAGTTCATCGTCATCAACGCCGGCGAGGAGGTCAAGACTGTCAAGGACGGAGCCCTCTGCAACGTCGCTCCTACAATCCTCAAGCTCATGGGTATCCCTCAGCCTGAGGCTATGACTGCCGAGCCGCTTATCTAAGACTCGACATTCATTAAATATAAGGCCAGTCTGAAATCACATTCAGGCTGGTCTTTTAAATTTTGATGGAGTTTGACTTGATGCTGAGGTAGATGCCTCGGGCGAAAAGGTGGGCGAAGTAGGCTCCCATCAGAAGATGCATGGAGGCGGAGTCTGTCTTCATCAGAGGGCATAGGGAGAACCAGACGCTGTAGAAAGCGATATTGGCCCATATCATGGCGTTTCGTATGGATTTACTCTGGGTGGCGCCGATGAAAATGCCGTCCCAGATAAATGCGGCGCAGCCGGCCACGGGCATGAGCATCAGCCAGGGGATGAATTCCTTGGCGGCCTGCACGACCCCCTCGTCGGAAGTCATCATTCTAAGAAGAGGCGTGCCTCCGAAGCCATAGACGGCGACAAAAAAGATGGATAGGCCGGCGCTCCATACAAAGCACCAGCGGATGGTCTTGCGCAGCATAGATTGTGATCCTTCACCTATATATTTCCCGCACATGGCCTCGCCCGCGTACGCGAAGCCGTCGATGAAGTAGGAGAATACCATGAGAAGCTTCATAAGTATGGAACTGCAGGCCAGGAGCGTGTCTCCGTATCGGGCGGAGATGGTCGTGAAGCCGCCGTATATCGCCATGAAAAGAAGACTTCTGAAAAAGATGTCCCCGTTCATGCTGAAGAACTTACGGGTTTTCTCTCCTCTGAAAAGCTCCTTTACTCCCGCGAGGGAAATCCTCTCTTGCGCACTCAGGCGCTTGCCTTTGTATCGGGTTAGGAATATCACGCTCGCCACCGCGAGGGCGCTGTACTGCGCCACGACAGTGCCAAGGGCTATACCGCTGTATCCGAAGCCTGCCCATGCGCCTATGCCTATGGACAGGAATATGCTGGAGACGATGTTCACGATGTTGACGGTCAAGTCGGTGCTCATCGCCGCGATGCTGTCCTGCATGCCGATGAACCATCCCTTGAACGCCATCAGTGACAGAGTCGCCGGAGCCGCCCATATCCTTATATAAAAGTATCTGAACGCCAAGGCCTTTACCTCTGGCGAGCATTTGACGGCGAGCAGTATGCCGTTGACTAGCAGCCATTGTATCGCAAGCAGAAATACCGCGGCTCCAAGAGCTATGCCCAGGCTTCTTTTCAGCGTGGCGGCGCAGTCGCTCCAGTCCTTGCGGCCGTATGCCTGCGCTGTGAGTCCTCCGGTGGAGATGCGCAGAAAGCCGAAATTCCAGTATGTCAGGTCGAAGATCATCGCCCCTATGGTGATGCCTCCGATAAGGGCGGCGGCTCCTATGCCGGAGAGACCGGCGCTTTCCAATGAGGCCCCCGCTGAGCCGAGGTGTCCGGCCACGGCGATATCCACCATTCCCACGAGGGGAACGGTGATATTGGCCAGTATGCTAGGCAGGGAAAGCCTTAGAATCTCTTTGTTGATGCCCTTTATCACGTCGTTCTATTTCTGGCGGAAATAGATCTGGATAGGGCAGCCCTTGAAGTCGAACTTCTCCCTGAGGCGGTTCTCGATGAACCTCTTGTAAGGGTCACGGATGTACTGCGGCAGGTTGCAGAAGAAGGCGAAGCAAGGGAACTTTGTAGGAAGCTGGGTCACGTACTTGATCTTGATGTACTTGCCCTTCCATGCAGGTGGCGGATAGTTCTCGATCTCAGGAAGCATCTCGTCGTTGAGGCGTGATGTGGAGATCTTCTGTGAGAAGTTTCCATAGACATGCATGGCCTCTTCCAGCACGTTCATGATTCTCTGCTTGTTGAGGACAGAGGTGAAGACGATAGGAATATCATTGAAAGGAGCGATGCGGGCTTTGATGCCCTCGATATACTCTTTCATGGTGTTCGTCTCCTTCTCGATGGCGTCCCACTTGTTCACGACGATGACGCAGCCCTTGCGGTTCTTCTGGATAAGGTTGAAGATAGCCATGTCCTGGGCCTCGATACCTGTCTGGGCGTCTATCATGAGAATGCAGACGTCGGAGTGCTCGATTGCGCGGATGGCCCTCATCACTGAGTAGAACTCGAGATCCTCGTGCACCTTGCTCTTTTTTCTCATGCCGGCGGTGTCCACGAGCATGAACTCATAGCCGAACTTGTTGTAAAGGGTGGCGATAGAGTCGCGGGTGGTGCCTGCCAGAGGGGTCACGATGTTGCGCTCCTTTCCGAGAAGGGCGTTGGTCATGGATGATTTTCCTACATTTGGCTTACCTACGATCGCGATATGAGGAAGCTCAGGATGCTCGTCCTGGTCAGCGCCGCTGTCTTCAGGGAGCTGCTTGCAAATTTCGTCAAGAAGGTCTCCGGTACCGCCTCCGTTGGCGGCGGAGATGCTCCACACCTCGCCTAGTCCGAGAGAATAGAACTGGAAGGTGTCGTACATCTTCTCTCCTGTATCGACCTTGTTGCAGCATAGCACGATAGGTTTGCGGCTGCGGCGGAGCATGTCGGCGATCTCGGCGTCGTAATCAGTTATACCTGTCTGGGCCTCGACCATGAAAAGCACGAGGTCAGCCTCCTCGACGGCGAGAACGACTTGTTTGCGTATCTCTTCCTCGAAGATATCATCGGAATTGGAAGTGTATCCTCCTGTGTCAACCACGGAGAATTCGCGGCCGCACCACTCGCATTTTCCGTAGTGGCGGTCTCTGGTGACTCCGGCCGTCTCATCGACAATTGCCTGACGCATGCCGACGAGTCTGTTGAAAAGGGTGGATTTGCCCACATTAGGGCGCCCCACAATAGCTACTAAGCTCATAATCTATTCTTTATAAAAGCCGCAACTGCTGCACTCACTGCAGCTGCTGTTGTCGCAGCTTGGTTTGTCTTTGGAACTGTTTTTCCCCCACAGGCGGATTTCCTCTTCCTTGGCACACCTGATGCCTAACTTTCGCATCTGCTTGTTGCTGCTGATCTCCGTGTCAGGGAAGCGGCCGTCTTTTCGGAATATGATGTTGAAGCATAATCCGACTACGCAGAAGGCGACCACCGCCAGACACAGAAGAAACATCTGCAGCATAAGCGCTCTTTAGAAAATCAGCTTCTCGCTGATAGATGAGTAGTTATAGACGCTGCTGATGATGTTCGCGAAAGTCTCAGCCAGAGGGATGACCTTGATCTTGGATTTGTCCTTGGCAGGGTCATCTGTGAGCTTGAGAGTGTCGGAAACGATGACTTCCTCGAGCTGTGAAGCGGCGATTCTGTCATATGCGGGTCCTGAAAGGACGGCGTGGGTGGCGCAGGCGCGGACACTGTGCGCTCCCATCTCCTTGAGGACGTTCGCGGCGGCGGTGAGGGTTCCGGCGGTGTCGATCATGTCGTCGATGATGATGACATCCTTGCCCTCTACGTCACCGATGGCGGTGATGCTTCCTACCACGTTGGCCTTGGTTCTCTGCTTGTGGCAGATGATGACAGGGCATTTGAGGTATTTAGCGTAGGTGTTGGCTCTCTTGGCGCCTCCCATGTCAGGGGCGGCGATGGCGAGGTTCTCGTTGTTGAGGCTCTGGAGGTACGGGATGAATACCGTACTAGCGTAGATATGGTCAACAGGGAAATCAAAGAATCCCTGGATCTGATCCGCATGAAGGTCGCAGGTCATGACTCTGTCACATCCTGAGGCGTGGAGAAGGTTCGCCACGAGCTTGGCTCCGATGGAGACTCTCGGACGATCCTTACGGTCCTGACGTGCCCAACCGAAGTATGGGATCACGGCGATGACCTTGTGGGCTGATGCTCTCTTTGCCGCGTCGATCATGAGCAGGAGCTCAAGAAGGTTCTCTGCGGGAGGGCATGTTGACTGCACGATAAAGACTGATGCGCCGCGGACACTCTCCTGGAAAGCGGGCTGGATCTCACCGTCGCTGAATACGTCGGTTGTGACCTCTCCCAGCTTTACTCCGAGATGGTTGGCTACTCTTTCTCCGAATTCCCTTGAGTTTCTGCAGGCAAAGACCTTTAATGCATGTAAGTTGTTCATGATAGTTTATTAATTGTTTTGGATTGTTTCCAATACATTCCCGATGTAATCGAGAATATCCTCCCTTCCCAGACCGCTTTCTGACGAGGAGACAAAGACAGGAGGCAGCTCCTCCCAATGCTCCAATATCTGGGCGTTGTTTTTCTCAATCTGGGCCTTGAGCACATTGGGACCTTGTTTGTCTCCTTTCGTGTAGATTATGGCGAAAGGGATGTTGCTTTGCCCGAGCTCGAAAAGGAAGTCCATGTCGACCTTGCCAATGTCGTGACGGGAGTCGATGAGCACGAAAAGCATCACAAGGTCAGGGGACAGATTGATGTAGTTGCGTATGACCTGCTCAAGCTGCTTGCGTCCGTTGCCGGACATCTTGGCGTATCCGTAGCCAGGAAGGTCCACAAGGTACCAGCTCTTGTTGATGAGGAAGTGGTTCACAAGGCGGGTCTTACCCGGCGTGGAAGAGGTCATAGCCAGTTTCTTGCGTGAGGTGAGCATGTTGATCAGGGATGACTTGCCCACATTGGAACGTCCGATGAAAGCGAACTCCGGAAAAACCTGCTTTGGTCTTTCGGAGATACGTGTGCTGCTGCCCGCGAAAAGCGCTTCTGTAATTTTCATCAGATAGTTTCTTTTAAAACGCGTCGCGAAGATAAAAAAAACATGTAAATTTGTAAAGTAAAAATCAAAAGACTTTTTATGATGATTTACGATAATGACTCTTGGCTTGAGCCTTATAAGGATATAATCGACGCCCGTCACGAAATGATAGAACTCAAACGTGAGCAGATGTCTGTCGGCGGCAGCCTCCAGGCGGGCGTGAACAATCATCTTTATTACGGACTTCACCGCGACGGCAAAGGCGACTGGATATTCCGTGAGTGGGCGCCTGCGGCGACAAGGATATATATCATCGGAGAGTTCAACAATTGGAAAAGGGCGGAAGCCTATGCGCTCCATCCTATAGGGGGAGGCGACTGGGAGATAACTCTGCCGGGCATGTTCCTTCATCACGGTACATTATACAAGTTGTTCATCGAATGGCCGGGCGGCGGTGCGGAGAGAATCCCTTCGTATGTAACCAGAGCGGTCCAGGACCCGTATTCTAAAGTGTTCTGCGCGCAGGTCTGGGACCCTCAGCCTTATCAGTGGACCGCCCCTTCGCCAGGCAAGAGGGAGAATCCTCTTATTTATGAGTGCCATATCGGCATGGCGACCGAAAAAGAGAAAGTAGGCTCTTTCGAGGAGTTCCGAGTGGACGTGCTTCCGAAAATCAAGGATCTAGGGTATGACACCATACAGATCATGGCCTTGCAGGAGCATCCGTACTATGGCTCTTTCGGGTACCAGGTCAGCAATTTCTTCGCCCTTAGCAGCCGTTTCGGCACGCCAGAGGAGTTCAAGCATCTTGTCGATGACGCTCACGCCGCAGGGATAGCCGTGGTCATGGATGTCGTCCATTCGCATTCGGTGGATAATGAGGCGGAGGGTCTTAGCAAATTCGACGGACGAGAGGATCTGTACTTCTATAAAGGACCTCAGGGACATCATCCCGCATGGGGCGCCCGCTACTTCGACTACGGGCAGGATGAGACGAAATATATCCTTCTGAGCAACCTTAAATACTGGATGCAGGAGTACCATCTGGACGGATTCCGCTTCGACGGCGTCACCAGCATGCTTTACTGGGATCATGGTCTGGAGAAGGATTTCGTGGGATATGAGCCGTATTTTGACAACGGCGTCGATGAGCAGGCCCTGTGTTATCTGGCCCTCGCCAATATCCTGATCAGGGAAATCAACCCTGACGCCATCACAATCGCTGAGGATGTCAGCGGCATGGCGGGTCTCGCGGCTCCGTATGAGGAAGGAGGCGTAGGCTTCGGCTTCCGCATGAGCATGGGTGTGGCGGACAACTGGATTAAATGGATAAAGACCCTTACCGATCAGCAGTGGAGTGTAGGGGAGATTTGGTGGCAGCTTACAAATAAGCGTGCTGACGAGAAGACTATAAGTTATGCTGAGTGTCATGACCAGGCTATGGTCGGCGACCAGACCTTGATTTTCCGCCTGATGGACTCGGAGATGTACACGTCGATGGCAAGAGGCTCGTCTTCCGTGGTCGTTGAAAGAGGCATAGCTCTCCATAAGATGATAAGGATGGTCACGATGGCTACTTGCGGCGACGGCTATCTCAATTTCATGGGTAACGAGTTCGGACATCCGGAGTGGATAGATTTCCCTCGTGAAGGAAACGGATGGTCATTCAAGTATGCCAGAAGGCAGTGGTCCCTGGCAGAACCGGATTATTTGCGCTATCGCTATCTGAGGAATTTCGACAAGGATATGATACACCTTGCGAAGGCGGAGGATATTTTGTCTGAGGCGCCGCGTCTTCTTGTGCAGGATGAAGAGAAAAAAATATTGATATTCAGCAGAAAAGACTGTATCTTCGCGGCGAATTTCAACGCGACCGAGTCATTTTCGGATTATGCTTTCGACGCCCCTGAGGGCTCTTGGCGTATGATTATGGACT
>JAKSJJ010000049.1 GCA_024398335.1 Bacteroidales bacterium
GCGCCGCCGTCGCCGATATGAGAGCGGCGAGAAGCATATTTATGATTGATCTTTTGATTTTCATGGTATTAGTCTTCGTTTACAAGGTTGTACTCATAGCTCAAGGTCGTGTCCCCGTCTGTGTCATGGCGGCCGCAGAGGCGGTTCCTGCCGTCGTAAGTGTAGCTTTCGCTCTGTCCTGACGGCAGCGAAACGGAGCCCAGACCAATGAGGTCCAGCCATGTGTAGGACGTGGTGTTGGACTCGTCGTCGCCGGTGACGCTAAGCAGATGGCGTCCGTCAGAGCTCCATCGGAACTCCTTCCATCTCCCGCCCGGGTAGTCGATACGGACGGGACGGTGTTTTGAGTCGTACTGAATGGACGTGGTCCTGCTGGCCCCGCCTCGTGTCCGGGTTATTATGCACGGGGACGGATTCGTCGAGTCCTGATTATAATAGAAAGTACTCCTGTCCGTCTCCACGGAACCTCGCAGGTACACCATGGAGCGTAACGCAGAAGGAAGCGGCGACAATCCAGACTCAGCAGGGGACGTGAATTCATGGCAGTATGACACAAGTCCCGTATTGCTCAATCCGTTCTGGAAGTCTACAGTCTGTTGTGAGACGGTCTGACCCAGATGGTTAATATTGTTCTGAACACGTTTTGAATACGGAGTTCCTTCGTCGTAGGTGGTCTCCTCCACCTCCGACTCATAATAGTATTGATGCTCCGTTCTGGTCTCAAAGAAGAATGATAACAAATTTGTAAAACGTCTCGCGGTGGTATTCGTTACTTGAGCATATCGATACTTCGTCATGCTTGTCAAAGTGCCAACCGCATTGTACTCAAGGACTTCTTTCAATTTTCCCCGCATACCGCTTCTGTCTATTATTGGCTCGGAGTATAAAGAGATGGCTCTGTTTGTCTCATCTTCGTTACATGAATTCAAACATCCGTTGACTAAAACTGCTTCTGGGCCCTCATTAAGATAATACATGTATGTCTTGCTATAAACCCGGCCTTCATGCGTGTATTCATCTGGAGAATCTATCCAGTCATGAAAGACATAGTCTGTATATGAACTGTCCTGGTGATGTTCACGTACATAAGAGTATCCGACATGAGGGCTCATAGAAAAACGGCTCATGTCCTCCGTGCTGTAAACTCCAGCCGCTCCATCGCTCAGATGGGGATAGTCCAATCGATTACCCCAGAATTCCGAGCGAGAAAACAGCGAATACAGGCAGTACCTTCGCATCTGCATCAGCACTCCGCTGCTTTTTCCATCAGGAGTCTTGTATGAAAATATATTTGAGTCAGTCATCTCTCCGTTCGCATCATACCATATAATTTTTTTGACCCTAACGCCACCAACAGGGAAATGCACCGCACCATTGTCTATGAGCCTGACACCGAATGACGCTGTGCGGTCAAGAAGGAATCCCGCGTCGTTAGGCTCATAATCAATATTGCAGAAACCACCAGTAGGGTAAGATATTGACGTCAATGCCCCATACAAAGAGTACTGTGATCGAGGACCTCTGATCCCATTGGGCAGATTGTAAAGGCTTGAATCTTGTTGGGCAAGATGGCTAATCGGATATATGTCAGGTGTGCCGCGCCAGTATCCCCAATGATCCTCCGCCGAAGAGTCGATTACAGGGTAAGAGTCTGAAGTTGATGAGTGGGCATTCGTGAAAGAATACCTTCCCGTGTTGCCGGTCAAAGACTTGAGGAACATTTTGGGGGAACCGTGATTAGACGATGTATATTGGTGCTCCAAGGTCAGATAATCAATCATGTTTCCTTCCTTGTCAAGGATGACAATAGTGGATAATCTCGCCTCCGGCTCATAGTCTCTTTCTCCACTTGGGGAGATACGCCAGACTAAGCTGTTACTGAAGGAGTCCTGAGAGAATTCTTTTACTGATTTCTCCTCATAGTTCATCTTGACGATATCACGTCCATCTACTCGGATAGATTTCAAGACTCGGGACACTTTGGTCGTCACGTCCTTTATCGGCGTGCCCACCCCAGATGAATAACTTTCGCCCAAACTGAATGAGTTGAATCCCGAATGAATTTCCTGATAACTCAGCTCATACTGCTGAGAATTACTGTAGATAAAATCAACCTGTCTTCCGTTAGGGGCTGTTATTTTCTTCAGCGTGAGGGCGGAGTAACATACACTGGAGTTTGACAGTTCGTGTGGGGCATTATATTCCACATGACCATTGTCTCCTCCATAAGTGTATTTGTATCCGTCTCCGGTGCTTATTACAAACTCTGGACATTCGACTCCGCTGCCCGTCACCAAGGTGACCGTGACATCAATCTCTCCGAACGGTGAGCTGGCGTCATACACTTTTATATGGCCATCACTCATGACGATAAATCTCCCGCTTCCTCCCGGGTAGGAGAATTGGTAAATGTCCGAGCTTGTGTCGTATTGGTAATAATTATTTCCTAAGTTTGTGATATCGTAGAAAACTGCGTCATCATGAAATATAATTTTATAAAAGGCGTCATCTAGGATGTTTGTGTGAGATGCCGTTGATTCGAATCCAATAGTTCCATTACTGGAATTGTATATTGACGAGAGATTACTCCCGCAGAAAATAAGGTATCCTTTAATATTGTTTTCGTCAAGTTCATCTGGAAGACCGACAACCTTTCTTGTGATGAAGCCTCCACAGTTCAGCCGCCATCCCATGCCCACGACACCGGAATGGACCGAGGGTCTATACCCGTCGAAGGCGTAGTCTAAACTTACTGGTATATTGAAATCCGGGTCCGAATACGTGTAGATGGGAACGCTTGTCTCCATCGTCCCGGTATAAAGTGATGGTCTTTCTGTACCGAATCTTGTCATCTGCCATATGTGGCTGCTGGGAGTAGCCACGGAGGCATAATCCGACAAGCCAGAAGTCTGAGATCTTACAATGACAGATGGAAGTGTCATTGTAAGAATCAGAGCGAATAGGGTTGAATATGTTGTTCTTTTTTTCATTTTTAGTTTTGATTGAGCATCCTCCTCCGTTTCCGGGAGGATGCGATGAATGATTCAGGGCCCAAAATGGTCCTGGGAATGGTGTGCTAGGTGTGTTTGGGGGATAGGTGGTGCTGGAAATAAGAAAAATCACCTATATTTGTAACGCCTGAGCACGACAGGGGTGACTAGTCCCTGTGATATACCTATATCTAAGGCATCTGGAATGGAGCGGGATCTTGGCGGGTTTGGCTCCATTTCTTTATAGTCTGTTGTCTGTGCTATGTCATGATAATATCTCCTGGCCGGCTATGTTTCTTCGACCGAGAACGCGAAGATACGCACTGCTTGTGCCAAAGTACTACACAAGCGTAAGTTTTTTTTGAAAATAATTGCAAAAAAATCGGCGTGATTTTTTTTCACGCCGATTCATGATATCTTATAGGGATATGATTAACCTCTCTGGGTCACGTAGACGGTGATCTTGCGGCCCTTGTTGTCGTAGAGATAAAGCTGGCCGACACGTTTCTTTCCGTCTTTATTTTTCTTGACATGGAATGTAGTGCCCCCCTTGCCTGACTTAGACTCCTCGAGCCAGCGGCTGTTAGAGTTAGCATCCACGAGCTTGGTCACACCGTCTGTATAAACGTAAACTGTATGATCACCTTCCTCCGCGGAAACGAGGAAATAGATGTTCTTCATATAGAATGAAGGATAATATCCATAAGTCTTCTCCTCCACTTTTTTCTCTTCCACTACGACCTCTTCCTCAGCCTGGGCTTCAGCCTCGATAGCTGCTTTCTTTGAAGTTTTAACCTTCTCAGAAGATGAGGAACCGCCACGGGATATGGCCATTCCCACAAGAATACCTACGACAAGAAGAAGAGCCGCCGAAAGACCGGCGACGGCGATTTTAAGTTGTGAATTGGTGTCCATACTTTAATTGGTTAGGTTTCAAACGGTTAACGTAAACTTTGCGAATTTAGGAAAAATTTTCCATTTATGACAACAGCTGGCGTTCCCATATCAACTTTTTTCCCGTCAAAATCAATTGTCGAGCAATCCTGGACGGCATGAACCCTTCGGCTCTGGAAGGACGCGTCAAGTACGTATAGACCATCCTCCTGCGAAACTGCGACATCCTCCAAGAAATCTTCCGCAGCCGTAAAATACTTGGCAGTCAGTTCCTTAAGACTTTCCTTCAGACCGAGTCTCTCCCCCAGATAGCCGTTCAGCTCCACCGCTTTCACGACGCCCTCAGGGCGCACTCCGTCAGGCGAATAGACTGCCATGAAAACATCCTCCCCGGTGTGGTTTCCGCTGACAAAGCCAATATGAGTTCCTTGATTAAGGATCTCTCCTACCATAGACTGCAGGCCCTCATCATAAGCGACCTTCATGTAATCCTCAGATTTGAGCGCTTTACGCTGAAGAATCGCTCTTTTATCAGCCTCGCTGATAATGATTCCTGCCATATCCTTGAATATAGCCTCGACATCGGACGGTGCGCAGCGCATAAGAGTGTCCGCTATTCTCTCGCCTGAGGCCTTCGCCAAAGGAATGTTCCCGAACTGCTCATCAAGCGGCGTCTCCACATAATTATAATAGCAGTCATTTCCTATTGTCATGCCTGATGTGCCATGGTCCGCGACGATGACTACAGTCGTGTTGCCGTCCTTCTTCGCGAAATCCAGCGCCACGCCCACAGCGTCATCGAAAGCCTTGAAATCACTGAGCAGTCCGACAGGATCCTTGGCATGGGCGGCATAATCCACCTTGCTGCCTTCGACCATAAGGAAAAAACCTTTGTCGCCCTTGGACAGAACGTCCAGAGCCTTGGATGTCATCTGGGCGAGCGAGGGCTGGCGCGATGGCTTTCTGTCAATCTCGTAGTTCAGCCCTACAGGCGCGAAAAGCGACCAGACTTTATCACCGATAAAGTCCTCGAAAGCGGAAACATCCTGACGTATCAGGCTTATACCCTTGTCCTCCAGAGTCTTAGCTATATCATCATCAATATAATCCGTGCCTCCGCCGAAAAGGACGTCTATTCCCTGAGAGGCTATCTGGCGACACACATGCGTCTGGTCAGAGCGGCTCAACGCATGGGAAGAACAAGCGGCCGGCGTAGCATGCCAATACTCCACGGTAACGACCATTCCTACCTTCTTGCCCTGCTCATGGGCGGCAGCTTCAAGAAGAGTCATCAATGGGCGGCTCTGATAATCATAGTCCCACTGTGACGGGTCCACGGTATAGGTACATGGGGTATCCACGAGGCTAGGAGCAACAGCCAATGTTGAACTCCGGGTCACCTGCCCTGTCATGATAGCGCTCATGGCTCCAGGAGAGCCAGGGATAGGCGAATTGACCGAGTAGGTCCTCATCAAGCCGCAGATGTAGGGGTCGATATTGAAACCTGTGAATGTCGAATCCGTGTATGTGTTATACCACCTGGCAGCGGACAGCACGCTTGTCGAGCAACCGTCCACGACCATCAGGATAACATTACCTCCCTGGGGCTTCGACGGAGCGCAAGAGCCCAGGAGGAAACTTGCCATAAGAACCGAAAAAAGGCAACCAGCGTATGCTGATTGCCTCATCTTCGTCTTGAAGCAAGAAGTCTTATTTCTTCTTGTTAGCATATCTCTGATAGAATTTGTCGACGCGGCCGGCGGTGTCAACGAGCTTCATCTTACCAGTGTAGAATGGGTGTGAAGTGTTAGAGATCTCGACCTTGACTACTGGATACTCAACGCCTTCGTAAACGATGGTCTCTCTAGTAGAAGCGCATGAACGAGTGATGAACACTACGTCATTTGACATATCCTTGAAAGCTACAAGACGGTAGGTTTCGGGATGAATTCCTTTTTTCATTTCTAATTAGAATTAAACAGTTAACTATTTTGGGACGGCAAAGATAACATTCTTTTCCGAACCTGCAAAAACTTTTTCCAAGAATCATTTCATTCTGTACGGCGCATCCTCGTACAGAGTGAATTTCTTAGCCTTTCTTATCCACTTCTGCTCCTCGACCTTTATATGCTCGCGGGCCTCGTCCCAATCTACCTTACCCAGGACGAAATCCTCCAGAAGAGGGTCTGAAAGCTTAGCGCTGAAGCCTTCGCCCAGTTCGAACTCCGGATAACGGCTCTTGAAATAGCGCATGAGCTGGAGAGTGTGCATCAGGGAGTGATACTCCGTGCCGGGCTGAAGCATGATCTGGTAGCCAAAGCAGCGGCTGCCTTCGTAGCGTCCAGTGGAAGGAGTGAAGGAGCATGGGCGCATCATCACGCCTGCTGGGACAGGCACGGGCTCATTGGCCGCGGTCTTGATGAAAGGAGCGCCTATATACTCATACGGGCGGGCGGTTCCGATGCCCGCGGAGATGTTCGTGTTGTTCCAGAGTCCTCCCCCGCTATACATGTCGCAAGTGAAAAGACCGGGGATGTCCGAGCAAGGGGCGATGGTCCAAGGCATGAGCTGCTTATTATAGTCAGTGGCCAAGGCGGAAATCACATGAAGAGGATATTTAGCGCCTATCTCCGTGTAATAGAGGTACGCCAGCTCTCCAAGGGTAAGTCCATGTCTATGAGCGACTTTAGGGACAAACGGCTCCACCTGGGCAAGAGGCATGCAGCCCTCAACTACCCTTCCGGCAGGATTGATATGGTCCACGATATACAGAGACGGCGGTTCAGGCATGGCCTTTAGCATCTCCATGAGGCGGAAAAGGTCCTTGGTGTAGTTGAAGTATCTCGAGCCTACGTCCTGGATCTCCACGACCACGGCGTTCAGAAGAGGCAGCTCCGACTCTATTATATCTATATGGTTAGTCAGAGGAGTGAGCTCCGTGTCGCGGGGCGAGAATATTACCTGGAGATTTCCTCTGGCGGAGAAGATGTCGTACATGTACCTTCCCCTCTCGGTGTTCCAGCAGTTCTGGGTGCAGAAACAGCCGACACGGCCCTCATGCAAGGCCTTGTCGAGCTGATCCTCCAACGGTGTCGTCCTGAATGAGAACATACGCTTATTTAATAATGTCCTGAGCCACGGCTATGACCTCCGCCGCGAGAGCCGACGCTCTTTCCTCAGTGGCGGCCTCCGCATAGATACGGATGATAGGCTCCGTGTTTGACTTGCGCAGATGCACCCACTCCCTGCGAGCCTCGAAATTGATCTTGACTCCGTCAGTGAGGTCCACATTCTCGTTCTTATATATCTCCTTGAGGGACTCAAGAATCTTCTCGATAAGGGCGCTGTCTGAAAGCTGTATTTTGTTCTTGGCGATCTTGTACTGAGGATATGTAGCCTTCAAAGCGCTGACACTCATCTTCTTATGGGCGAGATTGCTCAAGAAGAGGGCCACGCCCACCATAGCGTCCCTGCCGCAATGGCTCGCGGGATAGATGACTCCTCCGTTACCTTCGCCTCCGATCAGGGCGTCAACCTGGTGCATCTTGGTGGTGACGTTCACCTCTCCTACGGCCGACGCATAGTAAACTCCTCCATGAGCCTCGGTCACGTCCCTGAGGGCTCTGGTCGAAGAGAGATTGGAAACTGTAGCGAGGTTCTTCTTACCGTCACGCACGGCGCAGTCGAGAAGATAGTCCGCCACGCTGACAAGGGTATATTCCTCAACGAAAGGCTCCCCGTTCTCGCAGATGAATGCCAGACGGTCAACGTCAGGGTCCACGCTCACGCCAAGGTCAGCCTTCTCACGGACGACCGCCTCTCGGAGCTCTACAAGATTCTCCGGCAATGGCTCAGGATTGTGGGCGAACTGGCCGGTAGGCTCGCAGTTGATACCTATGCACTCCACGCCCAGACGCTCGAGAAGACGAGGCATGATGATGCCGCCGACAGAGTTTACAGCGTCCACGACGACTTTGAATCCGGCAGCCTTCACTGCCTCTACATCGACCTGCTCCAGGGCGAGTACAGAATCAATATGTCTGTCAGTGAAATCCTCCTCCCAGATATCTCCAAGGCTGTCCACGTCCGAGAAATCGAAGTCTCCGCTCTCGGCGCGTCTAAGAACGTCAGCGCCTTCTTCCGCCGAAAGGAACTCGCCCTTGTCGTTAAGGAGCTTGAGAGCGTTCCACTGGCGAGGGTTGTGGGAAGCGGTGAGGATAATGCCGCCGTCAGCGTTCTCGAAGACGACCGCCATCTCCGTGGTAGGAGTGCTGGCGAAGCCGCATTTTACGACGTCCACGCCACAGGCGGACAGGGTCCCGACGACAAGGTTCTCGACCATCTCACCGCTAAGGCGTGCGTCACGGCCTACGACGACTTTATACCTGTCGCCGTTAGGCTGAGGTTTACGAGAGCGCATGTTCTGGCAGTAAGCGTAAGTGAAAGCGACGATATCCACAGGGGTCAGGCCATTTCCGACAGGGCCGCCGATGGTGCCTCTGATACCGGAGATTGATTTTATAAGTGTCATGATAATATGTCTTTTATTATCGCGAATTTAATAAAATTCCATTACTTTTGCAGCCCGAAAATTGATAGTGAGCAATATGCAAGCATTCTGGACTGTACTCCTTCTTATATGTTCCAACGTATTCATGACCTTCGCATGGTATGGACAGTTGAAACTTTCCCAGGTCAACCCGAGCGTGAAGGACTGGCCGCTGTATATAATAATCCTGTTCTCGTGGGGCATCGCTCTTTTCGAGTACTGCTTCATGGTACCGGCTAACAGAATCGGCTCCCAGATTAACGGCGGACCTTTCAACCTGATGCAGCTCAAGGTCATCCAGGAGGTCATCTCGCTGACAGTGTTCACCCTTATCGTGACATTCGTTTTCAAGGGCGAGCCAATCCATTGGAATCATTTCGCAGCCTTCGCCTGCATCATTCTCGCTGTTTTTTTCGTTTTTTTGAAATAAAAATTTGCAAAGTCAAAAAATCTATCTATATTTGCAATCCCAAACGATAAATGCTGGGTTCGTATAACGGTTAGTACTCGAGATTCTCAATCTCGCAATAGGAGTTCGATTCTCCTACCCAGTACCACAGAGATGACCAAGAAATTGGTCATCTTTTTTTATATCTTCGCGGAACCGATAGCCCCCGAAAAATGACAGGCCCGACAGAGTTTCATAGCATATTCGCCCGCAACTGCGAAGTTCGCCGCATCGACAAGACAGTAGCGGCGGCTTTTCTGGACGCCAACCACCTCTACGGGGACGCTCAGTGCCGCTATCGCTATGGGCTGTTCGTCAAAAAGCACACAGGCGACAGCGAGGCCGCCTTCGAGGCCCAGACCCTTGTCGCCGTGGCGACATTCTCCAACGCCAGAGTATGGACTAAAGAGGGCAAGCCTTGGCACAGCTACCAGTGGATACGCTACGCCTCCCTCAAGGGAACCCGCGTCATTGGGGGCATGAGTAAACTTCTGGGGACGTTCATCGACGAACTCGACCCTGACGATATCATGACATACGCCCCCGCGGAGCATTTCTCGGGAGAAGTCTATACCTCGCTAGGTTTCGTGCAGGAAGAAAGCAAGGTTTTCCAAGGAGGAGCCCAGAGCCTGAAATTCAGACTTACAGTACAGAAAAATGGCAAAGAAAAATAAAAAGCGGAGCCTTGGCGCCCGCATACGACGCATAATCCTGTTGACTCCGCTGGCACTGATTTTATTGTCCGTGCTTCACGTAGTCGTGCTTAAATGGATCCCCGTGTACTTTACTCCCCTGATGATAAAGCGCTCGATAGAGTATAGGCACGACCCCGATTTCCACACCAGCCACCGTTGGGTGCCGCTTGAGGAAATCTCACCGGATCTGCCCAAGGCCCTTATAACATCGGAGGATAACCTTTTCATAGAGCACCACGGATTTGACTGGAAATCCATCAAAGAGGCCCGTAAGTGGAACGATGCCCATAAAGATCCTCAGACCGGAGAGGTGAAACGAAAAAGAGGAGCCAGCACTATCTCGCAGCAGACCGCCAAGAACGTGTTCACCACAGGCAGGCAGACCTACCTTCGAAAAGGTGTCGAAGCATACTACACCATCCTAATAGAATATATTTGGGGTAAGCGAAGAATCATGGAGGTCTATCTCAACATCATAGAGTTCGGCCCTGGAGTATATGGAGCCCAGAGCGCCGCTCAGGTTTACCTCGGCAAAGACGCCTCGAAAATCACAAGAAGCGAAGCCTGCACAATGGCAGCCTGCGTCCCTAACCCGCTGAAAAGAAGCATCTCACA
>JAKSJJ010000005.1 GCA_024398335.1 Bacteroidales bacterium
ACCACTCTACAGGACGTATCCCTACCACTGGTTATAGCTCTGGAGCCGTCGTAGCGTTCACAGTCTATAAGAATACTCTTAAGAACAACTGGCGCAAGCCTGGCATGACATTCAATGTCTATGCTGCCGCTTATAGTCAGTATAACACGGTGTTCGATCAGGATGACTGCGGTCCTTCAAACCCTTACGTGAAGAAGGGCGAGGAGACTTACTACATGCCTTATCATGGAAAGGCCGCCGCTGCCGGCGAGACTCTTACTGACGTAGCTAAGAGGATAGGCTGGGATTCTACTATTTGGGATTTCAGCGGCAGTGAACCGAAATTGAAGTAAACACATTATGAGATTTCTCAGATTTTTCGCCTTTTCGTCCTTGCTGCTGGCCTCTTTGGCTTGCAGTAAGGACCCTAAGGGCGCTTCCGATGTCGATTCTATCAAGATAATGGACACGGCCGCCACGATTTATGTCGGCGAGGAGTTTACTCTGAGCATAAGCGCCAGGGTCTTTAACGGGGTCTATGCCGTCAATAAAGACTATGATATGGCCGCTAACCCTGCCGGGGTCAAGTTCTCTTCTTCTGACCCGTCTGTGGCCACAGTGTCCGAGAGGGGAGTAGTAAAGGGGTTGTCGGTCGGAGAGGCCACGATTACCGCTACGGCGAAATCCTTGACCGTCGAGGGCTCGTTTGTCATCAATGTGAAAAACAAGGACAATGTCAAGCACACTTTCAGTCAGGATATGACCCAGCCGTTGACAAAGGATATGCTTTTCTTGCCGGTGGGTATCACTCATACGACTCTTCAGGGCTTTGATATTGACAGATTCGGCAATGTCTATATGGCCTGGGAGGAGAACGAGAACGTGCATGTCCGTAAGATGACTGGAGCGCCGGTCGCTGACATGATTCTGCCAACCGGCGGTCATGGAGACGGCTTCTGCATCGAGCAGGACAAGGATGAGGTGTATTTCTGGACCTCAGGCTCGCTTGGAGAGCCTAATGGAGGATTCAGCGGCGCGAAGGCTAATGACGCCTCGGTACGCCTAATTTGCCGTTATAAGTTCGAGGCGGGTAAGACCGTCTATCCGGAAGACGCCGTGGAGTGCTACTATATCAACGATAACGGATCCAGGATCACATCTGTCGATACTGAGCATAATATATTCGCCACCTGGACATTAGAGAACGGTGTCGAGTGCGTGAGAATCTATACTTTGAAGGCGATAAAGGGCGGCTCGAAGGTCACTAAGGACGTAACCCGCGCGACACGTCACGCGGACAGCGTCACCGCCTATGATCTGGGCTCAGCTCCGATGTTGAATAAATTCTCATGGGACAGGAAGGTCGTCTGCGGAGTCAGCGACGGATCGACAAACGCGATCCAGGGCTTCTGCGTCTATGACGACAAGGTCTATGTTGAGGCAGGCTTCAAGAATGACCCGGCTTCGACTATCTCCGTACTGGATTTCAACGGAAAACTCCTCCAGACGCGTGTCAATGTCGGCGTGAGCGCCGATAAGAACGTCCTGAAGGAGCTTAATGTGTCTTCTGACGGTACTTTCGAGCCTGAGGGCGTACAGATTCACAATGGTGAGATGTACCTAGGCTTTGTCGGGGATTACCCTACAGCCGGCTCGAAAAAGCACAGTTGCGTTATAAAATTGAAGGACTAGTCTATTCCTTCAACCTCTTTGAAGTAGCGGTAGGTGTTGACTTTGAGCTCACCTGCCGCTAATTCGTCACATACGATGACGCCGCAAGGATGGGCCTGGAGAGCGGACAGTGTAACCACATGAGTCATAGGACCTTCGACAGCGGCCTGGAGGGCGCGTGCCTTCTTGTGTCCGAACGCTAGGATAAGCACTTCCTTGGCGTCTGTCACGGTGGCGACTCCTACTGACATGGCCTGGCGAGGGACATTGTTGATGTCGTTGTCAAAGAAGCGGGAGTTCACAAGAAGCGTGTCGTAGGTGAGGTCCATGACGCGTGTGCGGGACTGCAGAGAAGAGTAAGGCTCGTTGAAGGCGAGGTGGCCGTCTTCGCCTACTCCGCCGAGGAAAAGATCGATTCCGCCAGCGGCGACGATTCTTTTCTCATAATTATCGCACTCAGCCTTGAGGTCGGGGGCGTTTCCATCGAGAATGTTGATATTCTCTCTTGGGACATCGACGTGATTGAAGAAATATTTATCCATGAATGAGTGGTAGCTCTCCGGATGCTCGACAGGGAGGCCGACGTACTCGTCCATGTTGAAGGTAATAACGTTTTTGAAGGAAATCTCACCTGCCTGGTACATGCGGATAAGCTCAGCGTATGTGCCGATTGGGGTTGATCCTGTAGCGAGACCGAGTACAAAAGGAGCGTCGGTGAGTGCTGCTTTGTCTTTGATTGCCTGGGCGATATGACGGGCTGCCCAGATAGATCCGTCATCGTAATTGTTCTGGATAATAAGTCTCATTGTATCAATAATTTAGAATAATTTCACGAATACTTCAATAGCCTGATATTCCGCCATTCCGAGTGCGTTGTAGAGGGCTGCGGTGTTCTGTGTCCTCTCCTCGGCTCTCTGCCAGAATTCACGAGGGTCGTCGCCTGGGAAAGGCATGATGTCCTTCTGTGAAAGGTGGCGATAAATGGCGTGACGTTTCTTGATGAGCTCGTCCGGGCTCAATGGCACTGCCATGTCCACTTTGCCGAGCTCCCACTCCATCCATGCGCCTCTGTAAAGCCAGCAGTGACACTCTTGGAGCCACTGTTCGCTCTGGCATTGCTCAAGTGCCTCGAGGACTGCCTCGGTGCATACTCTGTGAGTGCCATGAGGGTCGGCGAGATCTCCCGCCACATATATCTGATGAGGCTTCACCTCATTCAGGAGCGCCTTGATTATATCTATGTCTTTTTGTGTGCGCTCGCCCTTCTTGATGCCTCCTGTCTCATAGAAAGGAAGGTTGAGGAAATGGGCGTTCGTATCCTCGTTCAGACCGAAGGAACGGACGGCGGAGCGGGCCTCGCTACGTCTTATGGCGCCCTTGATATCAAGCAGCGCGCGAGGCTCTGGCTCACCTGGTTTCTTTGTGCGGATAAGCTCTCGCACCTGTTCTCTTCGATCTGCGAAACCGAGTTCGTTAGCGGCGTCAACCATTTGATACACAACGTCATCGTGTACCGCCACATTGCCTGATGTCTGGTACGCCACATGGACCTCGTGACCCTGCTCGACAAGGCGGATGAAGGTGCCTCCCATGGAGATTACATCGTCGTCCGGGTGAGGGGAGAAGATGACAATTCTCTTAGGGAAAGGAGCGGACGCTACCGGGCGGGTGCTGTCGTCGGCGTCAGGCTTTCCTCCCGGCCATCCGGTGATTGTATGCTGGAGGTCATTGAATACATTTATATTGATCTTGTCGTATGCTCCCTTCTGCTCCAGAAGCTCTCCCAAGGAGTGCTCCAGATAGTCCTGCTGAGTCAGTTTCAGGATAGGTTTACCTACCTGCTCGCAAAGCCATACGACGGCTTTTCTGATGAATTTCGGAGTCCACTCGCAAGGTCCGACAAGCCAAGGGGCGACGTTTCTTGTAAGCATGCACGCGGCGTTCTCGTCAACGTACATGGAGATGTTCTCATGCCTTTGCAGGAACGATGCCGGACAGGCAGGATCGGGCTTTCCCTCGACGATGTCAAAAACTGCCTTAGCCTTGTCTTCTCCCCAAGCCATGAGCACGACTCTTTTCGCGCTCATCATCGTGGAAATGCCCATTGTGATGGCTGTCTTAGGGGTCGCCACGAGATCTCCGTTGAAATTACGTGCCTGACGCTTGCGGGATTTATATGACAGAAGAACTGTGCGGGTCCGGCTTTTTTCTGAGCTTCCGGCCTCGTTGAATCCGACCTGTCCCTGCTCTCCTACACCGATGACAAGAAGGTCTAATTCACGTGCCATCTTGTCGAACTGGGCGCAGTATTCGGAGATGTTTTCTCTCGGAGTCTCGCCATCTGGTATATGCACGTTTTCGGCTTTCACGTCCACAAGGGAGAGGAACTCCTCGTGAAGTCTGCGGTTGCGGCTCTGAAGGGCGTCGTGACTTACCGGGTAATACTCGTCAATGCTGAAAATCTGTACGTCGGCGAACGATACTTCCGAATTTTGGAAACGCTTGACGAGTTCGTGGTAAAGTCCCGCCGGTGTTTTTCCTGTAGTCAGTCCCAGTTTAAAGCCTCCGGAACTCTCGTTGATCGCCTTGACGACGATGTCCGCTACCCTTGAGCAGCCAGAGCGGGTGTCAGGGCTTATATAAGCGGGAATGTTCTCATAACTGTGTAAGATGCCATAGGGGATTCCGGTCTCGATAAGGCCGCCATCCTTCGCTAAAGTGAAATGTCCACTAGCCATAATTCAATAATTTTCTACAAAGATATGAAAGTATCACGAAAGTTTTATATATTTGCTTGTTTTTAAAACAAAACTCATTTCGAAACAAAATGAAAGCGCTTGTTAAAATTCTGCCAATTCTGCTCGCGTGTGCGTGCACGGGCCTGCTCGGCGCGTCGTGCGACAAGGAAAATCCGAAGAAAGAAAACGGAGGAAAAGAGGATGAGAAAGTCGAGGATATCCAGGTCATCGACGGCAAGGTCACATTCTTCGTGGACATCGACTCAAAGGCCCCTTCAGTGGCTATGGGAGTGAAAAATGCCGCTACGAAGGTGCTTGTAAACGGTAAGGAATGCACTATCAAGAAGGATGATAAAGGACGCAGGTTCGTCGAGGCCGCGGCTTCCGCTTCAGGCAACTATACAGCGGTTCTTGTCAATGTCGGCTCGCAGGAATTCTATGGCGCTTCCGCTTCTTCCGAAGTGAAACTCCCTCACGCCCAGTACTACAAGACGACAGTCTCCGATATGAAGAGCTACCCTATGTACTCGGCTTATTCCAAAGAGACAGGAAACAAGCTCATCTTCAAGGACGGATTCGCTGTTTTGGATCTCGCGCTTACCGGCTCCGCCACAATCACCTCGGTGAAGGTGTCCAACCCTATGGGCGGCGCTGTGGCGGGTGTCGTGAACTACACTCCTTCGAAGGAGAAATTCACCCCTTCAAAGTGCATCGACTTCGCTGTCCTGAACTGCACTGACGGCGGCAAGGGTGTCAAGCTCTCTTCAACGGCCACCCATTTCCCTGTCATGATAGTCCCTGGAACTTACGCCAAAGGTCTTGATGTCACTGTCTGTGACGCCGCGAGGGGAGTGATGAGATTCAATGTCGCTCCAGGCGAGATCACCGGCAACGCTGTCATCAGCGAGACCCGCGAATACAAATGTGACGACAACGTGCTTTACTATAACGGCTTTGACACCTTCGTTTGGGGTGGAGACCTCGCTTATGGTGAGGAGGGATACGGCTTCTCTCCTGAGACCGCCAAACCTGGCATTGACGACAGCAAGGCTCTTAACGGAGACGAGAACGCTTTCAATGTAGTGCCTTACGATTACCCTGGTACGGGATTCTTCCAGTCCAACACCTGGGATCAGGTCAATCCTTCCAGCGGATTTACTCCTGCCAATTCACATCAGATGACAGAGGCCTATATCAAGAGCCGTAGCCTGGATGATTGCAATTGCGCGTTCCGTTGCCAGGAGCGTCCTGGTTACATCGAGGTCGGCGCCGGTAACTCCGGCCGCGGTATCTTCTGGACAGGAAAATGTCTGAACGTAGCCGAGATCTCTAACGCCAAGGTCAGCTTCGATGTTTTCTTCATGGCCGGATTCAATGATGACTTACTCTTCCAAGTCTATGACGGAGGCTATATAACTGACATCAAGGTCAACGGAGTATCATTGAACATCAAGCAGACTTACACGTCAAACGTCGGCGCTGTCGTGGCTGGAAACAAGAGCTTTACCCTTACCTCTAACGCGGCGGCTCCTAAGACTTGGAACAAGGTCGAGGTCACACTCGAGCGCGTGACTACGGGTACGAGCTTCTATTTCGCCGGCAACAGCTCCGCTTCGATGAATCACGGTTTCTATCTTGACAACATCGAGCTTACCCAGACCGAGCAGATGCAGCGCGCCGCTAACAATCTCCGCGTCCTTTACTGGAACATCCAGAACGGTATGTGGTCAGATCAGGCGAACGCTTACGCCAACTTCAAGAAGTGGGTCAAGAAATATAATCCTGACGTTTGCGTATGGTGCGAGTCTGTGACTATCTACAAAGACGGAACATCTACCGGCATCGGCAACTCCGGCAGCACATATAAGGGTTATTTCCCTAATGGTTGGACAGCTACCGCCGCGGCTTACGGCCACAGCTATTACGCTATCGGAGGCACACGCGACAATTACCCTCAGGTCGTGACTTCGAAGTATCCTATTACGACGATAAAGAAGATCACGAATACTGATGTCTCAAGCAAGCCTATCGCTCATGGCGCCGGCCTTCATAGCATCACAGTGGGCGGCAAGACTATCTATATCGCGACCCTCCATACCTGGCCTCAGGCCTACGGTTTCGGTGTCAGCTCGGCTAATCAGTCGGCTAGCGCCGCCGCTAACGAGGGCGACTATTACAGAGAGTACGAGATGAATTACGTTGTCTCCGCCACGATGAACGCTTCAGAGTACGCTTCCCAGAAAGACTGGCTCTTCATGGGTGACTTCAACTCCCGCAGCCGTCTTGACAACGGGTATTATAAGTATGCCGACAACGACACCAAACTTCTTTGCCAGGATGTCCTGCTGAATAAGACGAATATGGTTGACATCATCGGAAAGAAATACGAAGGAGACTTCATTGCTTCTACTTACGGAAACGCCAGGATCGACTATATGTTCGCGTCGCCTTCAATGTACTCAAGGGTAAAGAACGCGATGATCATCATCGATGACTGGACAATTCCTCACAAGGATAATGTCACCAGCTTCATTCATCCTTCCGACCACCGTCCTATCCTCGTGGACTTCGACCTTTCGAAATAATACGATTAAACCATAACAACTAATTATTAACCACTTTATGAGAAACGATCTTATCAAAGACATGATCCGTCGCTCACTGTTCGTGATGGCGTCAGCCTCAGTTCTGCTTGTTCAGTCCTGTGGTCTGGATGATCCTAACGCGGACCGCGACGAGTTCATCAAAGTCTTCACTTCCCTCAACGCGGAAGAGGAGGCGGCCGCCAATCCGGCAATTACCGGCGACGGCTCTGTAGATCAGCTTTGTGTCGGCACCCAGGCTGGCGAGTACAAGATTTTCGTAAAGACAAACTCTCAGCTCAGCGCCGTTTGGCAGGATGGAGAATCTTCTCCATGGGCAAGCGTTGTCTCTTACGAGAAGTCATCAAAGGCGGATTACTATGAGGTTACCCTCAGAGTCAAAGTCCGTTCTAATGAGTATTACTACTCTCGTCGCACAGGTACGCTGATGCTTATCGATCCTTCAAAGAACCTTGGAAAGTATGTGAGAGTACACCAGGGCGCTACCGCACGTCTTAGCCAGACTTTCGATTGGCTTAAGTATGGCAGCGTTGATCCTCAGCTCGAGGATGAGACTCCGTTCGAGAAATGGACAGCGACGCAAAAGGGTTACAACTACACGACTTCTACCCCTGCGTACTGCGGTGGAAAGAACGGTTATGTCAAGCTTGGCGATAACGATGGCCATGGCGCTGACTTTGTGACTCCTTTTGTGGACAACTTCCGTCTTGATTCTCTTATCATGGTCACCTTCAAGGCTGTCGCTTATGTGGCTCCTGACGGAACTAAGGATGTGAACAAACTTAAAATCGAGGTTGTCGGCGGCGGTGTCATCGCTGAGGACGCATCGACTTCAACTACTATCACAGTCCCTTACTTCGACCCTGAGTCAGAGAATTATCCTACAGACATGTTCGCTGACGGAGCATACGTGCTTTTCGTGAAGAGTGTCAAGGGTAACGAGATCAGCAGTAACACCAGAATCCGTTTCATCGCCGGCGACACCTCAGCTCAGGCCCCTGTCAATAACAGGATTATGCTGGATTACATCTATATCCGCACCATCAATCCGAAGATTGACCAGCCTTACTACGAGCAGAACGGCGGAAGCGGTCCTGACAAGATCCGCTACTTCGGACAGGAGGAAGAGGAAACTCTTTAATAGTAACAACTAATCAACCAAGATAATGAATAAAGTTTCACATGCTTTCAAGACAATCGCCAAGGTCTTGTTGAGCGCGTCGGCAGCTCTGGTGCTTTTCGCTACAGCGGCTCCTGCCTCTTATGCTCAGACACAGGTGACTGTCAAGGGACAGGTTCTGGATCAGGACGGAGTCCCTATGATCGGAGCTACTGTCGTTATCGCCGGTACCAAGAACGGTACCGTCACCGACGCCGCTGGTAACTACACGATCAAGGCAAAGTCTACAGACGAACTCCAGGTCCTCTCCCTCGGTTATAAGACCGCTTCGGAAAAGGTCGGAGACCGCGCTGTCATAAACTTCACTCTCGAAGAGGATCAGAACGTCCTTGACGACGTCGTGGTCATCGGTTACGGCCAGGTCAAGAAGACCGACCTCACCGGTTCTGTCACAAACGTGCAGATGAACGACCTCAAGAGCGCCCCTGCGTTCTCAGTCGATAACGCCCTTCAGGGACGTATCGCTGGAGCGGACGTGATGTCAACTTCCGGTGAGCCTGGCGCTACCACTACTATCCGTATCCGTGGTACCCGTTCAATCACCGCTTCCAACGAGCCTCTTATCGTCGTGGACGGTATCATGGACGCTATCCATGACCTCAACGACCTTAACTCTGACGATATCCAGAGCATCTCAGTCCTTAAGGATGCTTCTTCAACCGCTATTTATGGTTCACGTGGTTCCAACGGTGTCATCATCGTCACCACTAAGGCCGGCTCGGGCACAAAGGAGAAAGTAAACATCACTTTCAAGGCTGACCTCGGATTCTCTCAGCTCCCTCGCAAGCTTGACATCATGAACGCCGCTGAGTTCGCTCAGTATCGTAATGATCTCACCGCTTTCGGAGCCAACGAGTATCGTACAGATGTGGGCCTCACCTCTCCAATGGCTAACAACGTCTATTCTAACCCTCTCGCTATGAAGGGTACTGACTGGGTAGACGAGGTCACCCGCACAGGTCTTTATCAGAACTACGCTCTCTCATTGTCAGGTAGCACTAAGCAGAGTTCTTACTATGCTTCTTTCTCTTACAATGACACCCAGGGTATCATCGACGGTTCAGGCCAGAAGCGTTTCACCGGCCGTATCAAAGTTGACCGTCAGTTCTTCAAATGGCTCAAGGCAGGCTATAGCGGATCATATACATGGCGTCATAACGACCAGGCTGCAACCTCAATCGGCGGTACAGCGTGGTACAACAGCGCCCAGTACCTGAACCCGTTCCTCAAACCTTCTGAGTCTTACAACGACCTTTACAATGGTGGTCAGAAGTATAACAACCCTCGCGCTTTGATCGACCTCAACGAGAACCAGCTCGAGCGTCACTCTACCAACCACTCATTCACCGTTGATATCACTCCTGTGAAGGGTCTCCATCTCAAGAGCGTGCTCTCATACTATCTGTATCAGCGCCATACTTATCAGTACCAGCCAGGTACTCTCCCTGCAAAGGCTGAGAACGAGGGTGGTTACGCTTACCGCGCTGAGTGGGATGAGCACAGTATCTCTTCTGAGACAACCCTCAGCTATACCTATAATAAAAATAAGCACAAGCTCGTTCCTCTGGTAGGTTTCTCAGCTTACACCTTCTCTTCAAACAACTTCACCCTCTCAGGTAAAGGTTACATGGACGACGAGGTCAAGTGGAACAACATGAACGCGGTTCTTGACAAGGAGACTTATTCAGCCGCTACCGCTTATTCGAGAAAGGATAAGATGTCAGTATTCGCCCGTCTGGACTACAACTACGACAGCCGCTACTACATCACTGTCACCGGACGTTATGATGGTGCTTCCAACTTCGCTTCTCAGAACAAGTGGGCGTTCTTCCCTTCTGCCGCATTGCGTTGGAACATCGCCAACGAGCCTTGGATGAAGGATGTCAAGTGGATTGATGACCTTTCTCTTCGTGCTTCAGCCGGTCTTACCGGTAACGACGCTATCAGCGCATACCGATCTCTGGCGGCTATGTCTTCAACTACAGGTGGTTACCTCTTCGACGGATCACAGCCTGTAGCATTCTACAGAAGCCGACTCGCTTCTCCAGACCTTACTTGGGAGAAGACAGCTCTTTATAACCTCGCTTTGGACTGGTCTATGTTCAAGGGTCGCCTCAACATCACAGCTGAGGTTTACTACTCTAAGACTACAGACCTCCTCCTCTCTCTCGCTCTCCCTTCACAGACCGGTTATACAACCCGTCTCGCGAATGTCGGTAAGACTTCCAACAAGGGTATCGAGCTTTCTATCGAGAGCATGAACATCGCGAAGAAGAACTTCCAGTGGTCAACATCCTTCACCATCTCCCACAACAGCCAGATGGTAGAGGACATCGGATCTGACGATTTCGTATCAGCATACAACGCTCCTGGTAACAACTCGTACATGATGTACGGTTACGTAAAGGGTTATCCTCTCAACTCACTTTGGGGATTCAAGTATGGCGGAACATGGAAGAGCAGCGACGAGATCAACCGTAACAAGGTCACTAAGACCTACGCTAACCCTTCTAACGTAGTGGGTGGCGCTCGTTACTATGATATCGACCACAACGGTACTCTCGACCAGAAAGACCTTATCTACCAGGGCAACGCTGACCCAGTCCTCTACGGAGGTCTCCAGAACAACTTCTACTGGAAGGGTCTCAAGCTCGGTGTCTACTTCGCTTACTCTCTCGGCGGTAAGATGTACAACTACTCCGAGATCTACATGGCTGGTTCTAAGTTCACCAACCAGTATCGTTACATGCTCAACGCATGGCATCCTACACGTAACCCTAATTCAGACATTCCTCGCGCGGGAGCTAAGGGTGACGCCGCTCTCATCAGCGACTTCATGATCCATGACGCTTCTTACATCCGTTTGAAGAACATCAGCCTGGGTTACACCCTCGACCTCCACAAGTATAAGAAATGCCCTCTGAAGGATATGACCTTCACTGTCTCAGGCGAGAACCTCTATTTGTGGAAGAACTACAACGGTTTCGATCCAGATGTCAACTCTGAGGGAACTTCTTCAACCCTCCGCCGTGTCGATATCGGAGCATATCCGAAGCCACGTACAGTCATGTTCAGCATTCAGGTCAGGTACTAAAAAGGAGGATAAGATATGAAAACAAAATCAATACTTTTCGCGCTTGCGGCTGTAATGCTTCTGCCTTTCCAGGCCTGCTCACTCGAGGAGGACACTTCCTCTTTGTCAACACCTGAGAACTTCTTCAGGAACGGTTCTGAGTGCCAGTCTGTCGTGAACAGCTGCTATATTCCGATCAAATCGATCTACACTTACACATATTTCCTCGCTGTAGAGTGTGTATCTGACGTGATTTACTGTCCTTCAGGTACCCTTGACGCCCGCCTTGACATTTCTCCAGCAGTCCCTCGTTTCGCGACTACAGTTTGGACAAACGGATATCTCGGAGTCCAGAGATGTAACTTCGCTATCGCCGGTATCCAGGAGGCTTACAAGAACGGCTTCATCACTGAGGAGCAGATGAACGAGTTCCTTTGCGAGGCGAAGGGTCTTCGCGGATTCTTCTACTGGACCCTCACTTCTTTCTTCGGAAACGTGCCATTCTACTTCGACGATGTCACTGACAACGCTGTCGTAGACCGTATCGCCGCCCTTGGAAGAATGAGCGCTGTCGAGACTCGTGACGCTGTCATCAAGGACCTTCAGGAAATCGCTCCTAAGGCTAAGCAGACACGTACATTTGACAATCAGGGCAACCGCCTTGGCGCCGCTTTCGCTTACATGATCATCGCTAAGTGCGCTATGTGGAACCATGAGTGGGAGACCGCTCTTGAGGCTCTTGAGTCTATCGAGGCTATCTACGGAGATCTCTCAGGTTACGATTACGCTGAGAATGTGATGTTCCGTAACAAGAACACGCCAGAGTCAATCTTCGAGGTTCAGCACACTTACACCCAGGGAGGTCTTACTTATACCTCTAACGTGGCTTGTGTATGTACTCCTACCCGTAAGACTGATAACAATACAGGTATCACTACTTTCGACGGTGTTGAGATTCCTGAGCTCGGTTCGCAGTGTACTACTTGGGCCGCCGCTCGTCCTAACGTTTTCTTCTGCCAGGGTCTCCAGAGCAAGAAGGGCAAGGACATCCGTAAGGATTTCAACATGGCATGGGGCTACGATGGACATGAGTTCGCTAACGTCAGCTCTCGTCCTTGGATGGGTCCTAAGTTCTGGTGTCCAAATATGCAGGGAACCGCTGACGGAAACAACTACAAGGTGTTCCGTTACGCTGACGCGGTTTTGATGATGGCAGAGTGTCTCAATGAGCTCGACCGTGACGAGGAGGCTGTCAATTACCTCAACAAGACAAGAGTCCGCGCAGGACTTGGTGAGTACACATTCCGTACACATGCACGTCTTCAGGACGAGATCCGCTCTGAGCGCGCACGCGAGCTCTTCGGAGAGTTCCAGAGAAAGTATGACCTCGTACGTTGGGGCATCTTCTACCAGTCAATCCTTGACTATACGGATTATGCTACTCTCAAGGACAATGTCCAGCCTTGCCACGAGTACTATCCTATCCCTGATATCGAGGTCGTCAACTCTAAGTACGCTCTTGATAATAACGAGTACACTAAGTACGGACTCTAAAATGTAAGACAATATGAAATTACGCAATATCAAACTTTTCGCTCTGGCATCAGCGCTTGTCGCTATGCTCGCCGGGTGTGACAGGCCTTTCGAGATGGATCTCCCTTTGGCTGTCAACTCCCGTCTGATCGAGCTCGATAAGGAGTCCGGTTCTACGCATGTGATGGTTTACTCCACCGGCGCATGGACAGCTCATCTTACCGAGAACGTTACATGGGCGTCTTTGAATAAGCTTTCAGGAGAGGGTAACAGCGACCTCGTATTCAACTATTCCGCTAACTACGGAGTGGCTAGAAAGGTCGGTATCGTCCTCGAGACCGCAGAACTTAAAGACACCATTTTCGTAAAGCAGAAAGGTTCAGTCACAGAGCCTTCATTCCTGTTCACGAACACCGCTGTCGGTCTTGTCCGCTCAAGCGCGTCAGTAAGACTCCCGCTTACGACAAACCTCCAGTATGGTCTTGAGAACATCCAGTATAAGGTCACCTATGATGAGGAGATCGGCGATCCTGATGATGAGGATTTCGTCGCTCCTACAAACATCGACCGTTGGATTTCCGACATCGTCGTGACTAAGAGCTCTGTCACCTTCAACGTGAAGGAGAACACCACAGACGAGCCTAGAGTCGCTTACATCAGATTTGAGGTTTACGACGCTACTATCGACGGTTCTAACTACAACACCACCGTCACTGTAACTCAGGGTATCGCTGATCCTGTCTTCGTTCTCGAGGCATCTGAGGGCGTATATCAGGGATATGCCGGTGAGTACACAGTCATCGCTACAAACAACAACATCTGGCCTTACTACCACGAGGCTAAGATCGACATCGAGTACACCGGTGAGGTCGAGCCTTGGGTCAAGAGCGCGAAGATCACCTCTGACGGTCTCGTCTTCTCACTCCTTGAGAATGAGACAGAGGCTTCTCGTCAGGTCAAGCTTACAGTTTCTTACGCCGACAAGCTCGGAAACGAGGTTTCAGCTGAGTACGCTATCACTCAGAAGGTATTCCCTAAGCCTATCGAGTTCTCAGAGGTAAGGGCTATGAGCGAGGGTAAGATCGGTCTTCCTCAGTATATCGAGGGATTCATCATCAGCGACTACAACAGTAAGAACATCTGTCCTGCTCCTCAGACCGCTCAGTTCAAGTATGACTTCACTGAGAATGACAAGACAGCTTACATCGAGAGCGTTGACGGACGCTACGGCTTCTGCCTTAAGTTCGCCACTGAGGCTGACGCTCAGATCGCACGCTACTCTAAGGTCAAGCTCGCTCTCGAGAATGTATCTCTCAAGAAGGAACTCAACCCTGACAGATATTATATCACAGGCGTCACAGCCGCTGATTTCATCGAGATCGCTAACGGTTCCGCTCCTGTCAAGACCAAGAGCATCACTGAACTTACAGATGATGATATCTTCACTCTCGTATCTGTTCCAGACCTTGAGATTGTCTATAAGGACGGTTGCTTCACCAACTGTACAGACGGTTACTCTCTCAAGTGTGACGCTAACCCATTCTCAGGTATCGCCGGAGGTTCACGCTGGTGCGAGTCTCCTCTTATGATGATTGACTCTAAGGGTAACACCATCAACATGGTCACCAACTGCTCAGTTCCTTGGCGTCGTGACGGTAAGGACAAGGCTATGGGAACAATCGTCCCTCAGGGTACAGGTACCTTCAAAGGTATCGTGGTAGCCGAGCCTATGGTACGTTACGGTGACGTCGGAAGATATCAGCTCCGCGCTATGGTCAAGGAAGATATCGCCCTTACCGGCGCTCCTACCTACAAGACCATCGTCGAGTGGAACTGGAACGACTGGAAAGCAGATACCGCTCCTGAGGTCGGTGCAGGTACACTTACCAATTGCGGAACAACCGCTGCCGCATCAGACTTCAACAATACCTATAACGGTAGAGACGGAGACGGCGGAAACGGTGGAGCTACCTCTAACCAGAAGGGTCTTATCAACAACGCCGCTATCAAGTTCACCAAGCAGTGGTGGGATAACACCAACAACGTAGGAAGCTACTTCGACGTGAACTTCTCTACCGCCGGTGTGTCAGGAAGCAAGATGTTCTTCGGTATCGTATGGGGACACGGAGCTATGGGTAACACTACTCTCGACTCTCCTGCGCACTGGAAACTTCTCTACTCTGTTGACGGTGGTGCTACATTCAACGATGTCCCTGACTGTCCAATCATCACCAACCGTTCAATCGTATGGTGGACTACCACTACTCAGGACGCTACTCCAGGCTTCAAGGAGAACGTCAGACTCCTTCCGTCAGATTGCTTCGGCAAGGAGAATGTAGTCGTCAGAGTGCAGGTGGCTGATAAGGTCGCTGACGATAAGGGCAAGAACGCCGTCATCTCAGACGGCAGCTGGGCTACCAACTTCGGTATCGAGAAGGGCACTATCGGAACAGTTCAGACCTCAGGTCAGGAGATCCGTATAGGAACCATCACAGTCCGTTACAACTAAAATTAAACTAGTATGAAATACCAGAATTCAATTATAAGACTCGTAAGCGTGTCACTCGCCATCATGGGCGGGTGCGCGCTCCAGTCCTGTGGTCTTGATGAAGCTGCCAACATCCCTCTCGTAGAGCTTGGAGCGCCACAGAAAGAGTACATCGTCGAGGCTGACGCCGCCGAGGTGGAGATTCCTGTGTATTCAAATGGTAAGTACCATATTGAGACTATTACAGGAGCGGACTGGATCGCTTTGAGCACTCTTAAAGGTGAGAACGACGGCACTATCACTGTCGAGGTATCCTTCAATGAGGAGTTCAAGCGTAGGGAAGGTATCATCTTCTGCAGCGATGTTGACGCCCGCAGAGATACCGTCTATATCAAGCAGAAAGGTCAGATCGAGGCTCTCCTGAAAATGGAGAACACCTCTGTCATCCTTCCAGGTGCAGGTGGAGCTTCTACCGCCGCTGTCACTACTAACGTGCCTTTCGAGTACATGAAGGTCGTGACAAACTATACTGATGAGGCTAATGCCGGCTGGATCAGCGACCTTACTATCGAGGAGGATCCGCGCGGCGGCAGCAACTGTACTTTCGTCGTGACTACTGACGCCAACCCTGAGGAGGTTTCTCCTCGTACAGCGTCTGTGGACGTGTCCTTCACCGACGGTTGGGGCGACAAGGTGCAGATCCTTCTTAACCTCGTCCAGCGTAACAGCAAAGAGGGTCTCGGCCGTGAGCTCAGCTTCGAGGAGTTCCTCGCTGAGTATTCTACCGGTAAGCCTATCACTGACTATGTGCTCGTAGAGGGTATCGTCGTCAGCAACAAGGACAGCTACAACGCCGGAGAGAACGAGCAGACCACTACTTCCGCTATCGATTACAGCGTATGCGAGAAGACAGTCTATCTCGAGAGCCTTGACGGTCGCCATGGCGTGAACTTCCTTACTCTTACCGAGGATGACAATGTCTTCGCTCAGTTCGATAAGGTGAAGATCCTGCTCAACGGTGTGACCCTCAGCATGAAGGAGAATCCTGAGCGCTATGAGGCTAAGGGTCTGGCGAAGTCAATGGTCGTTTCCCAGGTCAAGGGCAGCAAGTCAGATGTCCCTGTGAAGGAGAAATACCTCAATGAGCTTACTGACGCTGATATTTATACCTACGTTACTCTCAAGGACGTCGAGTTCCCTATCAGAAAGGGTTCTATCTGTCCTGTCAATGAGGGTTATACTATCGGTACAAACGCTCACCGTCTCGCTAAGTATCCTCTTCTTGTCCGCGACATCAACGGAGATGTATCTTACATGATCACCAATACCAAGTGTGTCTATCGTTCAAACGGAAGACGTACTCCTTACGGTTCAGGTAAGATCTCAGGTGTCATCGTACATGAGAGATTCTCTCGTTACGAGTGGAGAGAAGGCGCTGACCCTCTCGACATGGAGGACGATCCTACCCTTGGCTACATCGGACGTTATCAGATCCGCCACCAGTGCGAGGATGACGTTTACTCTCAGATGAACGACAGCGTTGAGAACAGCTTCTCTGCTCTCTTGACGGAGTATCGTTTCTGGAACCCTGACGTAGCCGCTGAGGTCTGCCGTCCTACCTATGGCGAGAATGGCTGGCTCACTCACACTTATCAGGTCAAGTACACCGGAAACGAGGCTAAGGACTACACCCAGGCTACTTACAAGCAGCACATGTGGGGTGGCGGTACATACGACTACCTCGGCCCTATCGGAAACAACGTGAACTACTGGTTCGGCGCTAACTATGGTAACAAGAACGGTGTCGGTATCGTCCTTGACCCTACCAAGGAGCACTACAACTCTTCAATGGAGAAACTTGTCAGCTTCAACCCTGACGGAACCATCGAGTGGTGCGGACCTTACGCTTCTGATACCCAGTATGTAGGTTGCGGTACCGGCGGATGGACCAGCAATGAGTCTATCTCTACATCATCTAACCAGATCAACTACAGCGGTTCTACCTCTATGCGCGGTAAAGGTAACTGCTCAGGTAACTGCTACCTCTCATTCGCTAGCCACTTCTGGTGGGATGATGACACAGAGCGTCCTTACTCTTGGCTTATCAACTTCTCTACTGAGGGCATCAGCACATCGCATCTTTCAATGCAGCTTTATGTGCTCAACTCTCAGCAGACCTGGTATGCTCCTCGTTTCTGGAAGGCAGAGTGGTCTGAGACTGACTCTCAGGCTCCTGAGGATGACGATAAGTGGCATCTTATCGGAGAGTACACCGTTCCTGACGTATCAGTCTGGGCTAACACTCTCTATTCTTCAATCGTGGCATACAAGCCGATCAACTTCGATCTTCCGCTTGAACTGCTCGGCAAGAAGGATGTCTATGTGAGACTCTCTCCAGCTAACGACCTCTGCTCAGATGGTTCTGAGTATGCGAACACCACTATCGGCGCGCATGCTAACGGAGCTCTCTATGCGGCTCATGCAAGTAACTTGTCTTACTTCGCGATCCGTTACAACAAGTAAAATTTAACAACTAATCATGACAGAAATTCCAGTTTTATTTTATCTGGTGCCGGTGGCATCAGTATTGGCTCTGCTCTTCGCCTTCCTTTTTTATCGCCAGATGAAAAAGGAGGACGAGGGTACTCCAACTATGAGACAAATCGCTCAGTACGTCCGTGAGGGCGCGATGGCGTACCTTAAACAGCAGTATAAGGTTGTAATTATAGTTTTCGTAGTATTGGCTGTTTTCTTCGCCATACTCGCTTACGGATTCCATGTCCAGAACAACTGGGTACCGTTCGCTTTCCTGACAGGAGGATTCTTCTCAGGACTTGCCGGTTTCATCGGAATGAAGACGGCTACCTTCGCTTCCGGACGTACCGCTAACGCCGCTCGCCGCAGCCTTAACGCCGGCCTCAAGGTCGCTTTCCGTTCAGGTGCCGTCATGGGGCTTACCGTAGTAGGCCTCGGCCTCTTCGATATCGCCCTGTGGTTCATTATCTTGAATGTATGCGTCCAGGAGGCGTCTATGGCTCAGAAACTTGTAGTCATCACCACCACAATGCTCACCTTCGGAATGGGTGCTTCTACACAGGCTCTCTTCGCACGTGTAGGTGGCGGTATCTACACCAAGGCCGCTGACGTAGGAGCTGACATCGTGGGTAAGGTCGAGTCTGACCTTCCAGAGGATGACCCTCGTAACCCTGCCACAATCGCCGATAACGTCGGTGACAACGTCGGTGACGTCGCAGGTATGGGCGCTGACCTTTATGAGTCATATTGCGGTTCTATCCTTTCGACAATGGCGCTCGGCGCTTCCGCTTTCTTCAATGTAGCGGACAGCACAATGGCCATCAAGGCTATTCTCGCCCCTATGCTTATCGCAGCTGTCGGTGTAGCTCTCTCCCTTATCAGCATCTTCACAGTGCGCACTAAGGAAGGAGCCGGCATGAGCCAGCTGCTCAAGAGCATGAGCGTGGGAACTAACCTCGCCGCCGTCCTCAGCGCATTGGCTACCTTCGGTATCCTCGCTATGCTTGGTATCGAGAACTGGCTCGGCCTTTCATTCTCAGTCGTTTCCGGCCTCGTAGCAGGCGTAGTCATCGGTAAAGCTACAGAGTACTATACTTCACACTCTTACAAGCCTACCCAGAAACTCGCTGAGGCTTCACAGACAGGCCCTGCTACCGTCATCATCAACGGAGTCGGCCTCGGAATGCTCTCAACCGCTATCCCTGTCGTGGCTATCGCTGTGGCTATCATCCTCTCATTCCTCTGCGCTATCAGATTTGATGTGGCTGGAATGATGAGCGCCCAGAACCTTTCAATGGGTCTCTACGGAGTCGCTATCGCCGCTGTCGGTATGCTCTCAACTCTCGGTATCACCCTCGCTACAGACGCTTACGGCCCTATCGCCGATAACGCCGGCGGTAACGCCCAGATGAGCGAGCTCGACCCTGAGGTACGTGAGAGAACAGACGTGCTCGACGCTCTTGGAAACACTACCGCCGCTACCGGTAAAGGCTTCGCCATCGGTTCAGCCGCTCTTACCGCTCTTGCTCTTTTGGCTTCTTACATCGAGGAGATCAAGATCGCCCTTCACAGCGCCGGCAAGGTTCTCAACGGCGTGGCAGGTCAGGTTGACGCCGCTCAGGCAAGCATCCTTGACGTGCTCAACCACTTCAATGTCAGCCTTATGAACCCTGCGGTTCTCTGCGGAGTATTCATCGGCTCTATGATGGCCTTCCTCTTCTGCGGTCTTACCATGAACGCTGTGGGTCGTGCCGCTCAGAAGATGGTCGTCGAGGTCCGTCGTCAGTTCCATGAGATCAAGGGCATCCTCACAGGTGAGGGTACTCCTGACTACAAGCGTTGCGTAGAGATCTCTACCAAGGCCGCTCAGCAGGAGATGCTCGTTCCTTCTCTTATCGCTATCATCGTCCCTGTGCTCGTAGGTATCGTCCTTGGCGTAGCTGGTGTCCTCGGTCTTCTTATCGGAGGCCTCGGCGCAGGCTTTGTCCTCGCGGTGTTCATGGCGAACTCAGGTGGAGCGTGGGATAACGCTAAGAAGTATGTCGAGGAGGGTAACTTCGGAGGCAAGAACTCTGAGTGCCACCACGCTACAGTCGTAGGTGATACAGTAGGTGACCCATTCAAGGATACATCAGGACCTTCTCTTAACATCCTTATCAAGCTCATGAGCATGGTAAGCATCGTCATGGCAGGTCTTACTACAGCCTTCCACCTTCTCTAGGATATCCGTTCCTACTATAATGATAAGCCGGGTCTTTGACGCCCGGCTTATTTTTTTGCTTTAAAATATTACATATTTTACGCAAGAATCAGTATCTTCGCTTGTTTTAAAACGCCAATAACACTAATCTGATATGAAAAAGTACATTTACATTCTCTCAGCGGCCCTTCTCGCTATGGCAGGCTGCTGCAATCAGGCCGAGGCCCAGGTTGAGTATCCAGAATCATCAAAGGCTCCTATCATGGCAAAACAGATCCGCGTGTTCTCTCACCGCGGAGGACGCATGGAGTTCGACGAGAACACTATGCAGGCATTCTCAGCCAGCTATGAGGCAGGTTACCGCGGCTTCGAGACAGACATCCGCATGACAGCCGACGGCGCTATGGTCGTGACCCATGACAACACCCTTGAACGTACAACCGACGGTGAGGGACGTCTTGAGTATAAGACCGCCGAGGAGATCCGCGCTCTGAACACCAAGAAGGGCAATAAGATGCTTTTCCTTGAGGAGCTTTGCGACTGGCTTGACGAGAAAGGCGATATCATGTATGTAGAGTTCGAGCTCAAGACAAAGCCTGTCGAGGACTATCCTGAGGAGAGACTCCACGAGTATTGCGACAAGCTTTATGAGCAGGTCCAGAGAATCCATCGTCCGGACAGCGCCCTCTTCCTTTTCACCTCATCTGACCCTCGCGGTCTTATGTATCTTCGTGAGAAGGACCCTAAGGTCGAGCTTCTTCTTATCGTAAGCAAGCCAGTCAACGCTGAGACTATCGGCATGTGCAAGGAGTATGGCATCAACCGCCTTGGCGCTAAGATGGAGAAGACTACCCGCGAGAACGTGGAGAAGGCTCACAAAGAGGGTATCATCGTCAGCCTGTGGCCTGGCCAGAGCGT
This sequence comes from Bacteroidales bacterium, assembly GCA_024398335.1. Lineage (GTDB taxonomy): Bacteria > Bacteroidota > Bacteroidia > Bacteroidales > UBA932 > Cryptobacteroides. Next base: position 20,919 of record JAKSJJ010000005.1, read on the forward strand.
CGCTGACTTTATCCTCGGCGCTTACCTCGGATCAGACACCATGTGCTGCGACGTTCCTCTCGAGGTCATGGACTTCCAGAAAAAGAACATGCCTTGGCTTAATGTAGTTTACTAGTAGATAAATCCGTGCTCATGAAGAGATTATTCACGCTCCTGGCTCTATGTGTGTGTCTTGTCGCCTCGGCTGGTCCGAAAGTGACTATAAAAGGGCGGGTGACGGCTCAGGGCAAGCCCGTGGAAGGCGTGCTGGTCAGTGACGGGGCGCAGATAGTGAAGACCGACTCAAAAGGCCGTTATGCCTTGGCTTCGGATAAACGTGACAGCGTAGTGTTCATCACTACGCCGTCAGGTTTTATAGCCCGCTCTCAAGACGGATGCCGTCCTGGTTTCTGGGCCCTTCTGACTAAACCCGCAGGCAAGCCGGAGACGCACGATTTTGTACTTGTCCCTCAGAACCAGGACAGCTACCGCGCCATTTTCATCTCCGACGTGCATTTTTCCTTCATTGACAGCGGCATCGACACCTCCTGCTTCAGAACTCAGGTGTTCCCTTATCTCAAGCAGTATGCTAAGGAGAGTACCGCCAGTGCTGTATATACCTTCAACCTGGGTGATTTCTCCCATGACTCGAAATGGTATGAGCACGACTTCGACGAGGCCGACGCCTACGAGTTCATGCGTAGCCTTGGGTATCCGACGCCGGTTTATTCCGTAAGCGGAAACCACGATAATGACGGGGCGGTCATAAATGACGCGGACGTTAATTTCAAGGCCGCTTGGCTCTATCGCCATGTCTGGGGACCGGACCGTTTCTCTTTGAATATCGGCAAGGACCATTGGATTCTTATGGACAACATCGTCTATAACAACACTCCGGTCGATAAGATAAAGAATAAAGGCATTCTTGGAAAGAGAGACTACGAGGCGCGCTTTACCCAGGCTCAACTGGAATGGCTGAAAAAGGACATCTCCTTCGTTCCGGACGGAACCAGGATCTATCTTTGCTGCCATTGCCCTGTATTCAACACCGCCAACAAAAGCGAATGCATCCCTCAGGAGCAGGTCGCTATCCTTGACGAGATTTTCTCACGCTTTGACAAGGTGACCGTATATTCAGGCCATGCCCACATGATGCATATTCCTGCTACCGGGAAATACAGCCGCTTCGAACAGTATGTGCTCCCTGCGACCTCCGGCAGCATGTGGCAGACCCAGGATAGAGGCTTTCAGTCAATCAGCGGAGACGGAACGGACGCGGGAGCCTTTATCGGAGACTATCGCTCTGAAGCACAGCCTCACTACACGTACAAGACTTTCGCGTACGGAGAGAAGGCTATGAGAGTCTATGACATGAACGAGGTCGGACGTTATTATAGAGAAAACGCGGACGTGAGATTCCAGATGGAGCATTTCTCCGCGGCCAAGCACGATTTCTCGCAGGCTCAGTATGCGAACCAGCTCTTTATCAATTATTGGTTCTATCGTCCAGGCGAGACGGTGAAGGCTTACGAGAACGGAAAGGAGATAGAGGTGCTCGCCGTTCAGAAGTTCGAGGACCCTCTCTACAATGTCTGCTATTTTGTCCCGGAGACCATCAAGGCGGGAGGATATAAGAAGAGCCTGGAGAAATTCCGCTGGCCGCACATGTTCGTGGCTAAGGCATCTACCGCGACCTCTTCGGTACAGATTAAAGTATTTTCAGCCCAGGGCGCTCTTGTAAGGGAACTTACTATCTCTCGCCCTAAGGCATTTGACGTAAACATAGATTAAGAGATTATGACTATACTTGACTGGCTGATCGTAGCCTTGTTCCTGGGAGTGCTGGTGACCATAGGTTACCTCTTCTCTCACAAGAATAAAAATATCGAGGATTATTTTGTCGCCGGACGTTCGATGCCAGGCTGGATTGTAGCGATCGCCGCAACCGGAACCACTATCAGCGCGGGTACGTTCGTGGGTTCGCCTGAGCTTGGCTTCAACACCAACCTCACATATGTGATGAACCTGATAGGCTCCATCTTCGGAGGCTGTCTCGTGGCGGCCCTTATACTTCCGAAACTCTACAACGCCAAGACTATCACTATCTACGGATACCTCGGCGAGCGTTTCGGAGATAAGGCTAAAACGGCGAACAGCTTCATGTTCCTCGTCGGCCAGCTCTTCACTTCCGGCAGCCGTCTTTTCATAGCGGCTATCGCCATCTCCGTCATCGTCTTCGGAAACATCCAGTTCCAGTTCATGATGTGGAGTATCATCATCCTCGGACTTATCTCGACCGTCTATACCATGATGGGAGGTATCAAGGGCTTGCTCTACATCGACACGTTCCAGACTCTTCTTATGGTCGGAACAGGAGTGGGCGCTCTGGTCCTCGTGGCATGCAGTCTTGACGGCATCTCTTGGAGCGAGATCTGGCATACTCTCACCGACGGAGGTATGGTCAAGAGCCCTGCGGCGGCGGGAGTCACCCCGGGTATCGCGGCGGACGGGACCCTTACAGGCTGGGTTCCCGGCAGCAAGGTGAAGATGTTCGACCCTTCGCTTGATTTCTCGAAACCTTACACCATTATCGCGGGTATGATAGGCGTGGCTTTCTTCAAGATCGCCCAGTACACTACCGACCAGGAGTTCGTACAGCGTCAGCTCGCATGCAAGGACGTCAGAAAAGCTGGAACCTCCCTTATATGGAGCCAGCTCATGGCCCTTCCTATCGTGCTAGTGTTCTTGAGCATAGGTCTGCTTCTCTTCGTGAAATATATGCACGACCCTGAGTCTTCGATTGTCGCTGGAAAGAGCTTCTTCTCTGACGCCAGAGACCTCTTCCCTCAGTACATCAAGAACCACATTCCTATGGGTGTGAGAGGCCTTATGATCACCGGACTTCTCGCAGCCGCCCTGTCAAGCTTCAACTCCGCCATCAACGCCATGGCTTCAAGCTTTGTCGCTGACCTTTATCTTCCTATTCGCCAGCGCAAAGGAAAATCAGTGGGCGGTGATAAAGAGCAGATAGCGTCGTCCCGCAAGATGGTAGTCCTTATGGGCGCTCTTCTGACAGGGTTCGCTATCGTGACCGCGGTCATGCAGCAGTCCAGCGGACTCAACCTTGTTGACTTCGCCACCGGAGTCATGTGCTTCGCTTACGCCGGCATGATAGGAGTCTTCCTTACAGCTATCTTCACAAAACGAGGAAATGCTGCCTCTGTGATCGCCGCTTTGATCGCGGGCGCTCTCATCGTGCTTCCTCTGATGTTCCAGAAAGAGCTCTTCGGACAAAGTTATATCGCATGGACCTGGTGGTGTCCTATCGGAGGCGTCATCACGACCGCCATCTGCTGTCTTGGTAAGAACAAAAAAGAAACATCTAAGTAGTGAGAAAGGTCCTTGTCATATCCCTCCTCGCATGCGTGCTTTTAGCCTCATGCCGTCCCGTGTCCAAGGAGCAGGACTACGTCCTTCCTACCGCGAAGGCCCTCTCGCTTGATTCCCTGGAAGTGGATGACTTCGTCTATGGCATATTTACGCTCTATCCGGACAAGGTCAGTAAGCCAAGTCTCCCGCCAAAGGGCTATAAGCCTGTGTATATCAGCCATTACGGTCGCCACGGCTGCCGCTATGTGCTTCGTGACAGTCAGTACAACTTTGTCTATGATGTCTTGACAAGAGCATATAACGACGGCATGCTCACCCCTTTGGGAACTAAGGTTTACGAGGAATATTCCTCCCTTTACCCTTCCCTGGCGAACAGAGCCGAGGACCTCAGCCCTCTGGGCCAGCTCCAGCACCGGACGATAGCCCGAAGGATGTACGGCAATTATAAGGAAGTCTTCCGCTCAGGCAAGGTCGTCGCCTACTCCACGAATCTTCAAAGGACAATGATGAGCATGGCCTCATTCTGCGAGGCTCTTAAGCTATGCGACCCTTCGCTTGATATCTACTCCGAGGCCAGCCGCCCTGAGATGTATTATCTTAATCCTCATTCTCCTCAGAACCCGAAGGTCAACGCCTATGACCAGCGTTACCGCGGGGAGAAGTCTCCATGGTGGGAGGAGTTCGACGCCTATTGCCAGAAGAATATTCCTTGGAGAGCGATCGCCGGCCGTCTTTTCACCAAGGAGGATTACATCGCCTCCTTCTGCAAGCCTGTCAATTTCGTCAGAGACCTTTTCTACATAAGCATAGACATGCAGTGTGTCCCTCAGGGAAGACCTTCAGGAGGGGACTGCGACGGCTTCTTCTACGCCTTCACCCTTGATGAGCTCCATGCTCTTGCGGAGTGTGACAACTACCTTTATTATATCGCCAAGGGCCGATATGCGAAAGTCCCTGGCAGAGGTTGGGCGTTATCGGAAAGTCTTTTGAATGATTTCATCGTGAAGGCGGACCAGGATCTTTTCGACGCCGAGAAAGGGGCTCCGTGCGTGCGTCTTCGCTTTGGCCATGACGGCTGCATGATGGCGATGTTCGCCCTTATGGGCCTGCCGGGATGGGACGCGGTGGAGAGCGGTCCGTCGAAGTTCAAGGATATTTGGCGTATCGAGGGCATAACCATGGCCTCGAACATACAGATGGTCTTTTACAAGAACTCCAAGGGTGAGGTCATATTCAAGATGATGTTCAACGAGGAGGATATGGAACTGCCGCTGGAGAGCGTCCAGGGCAGATTCTATCGTTGGGAGGATTTCAAGACCAGGTACATCCCTTGCGTAGAGCAGGGAAGGGAGATTCTCGAGAAGACCGCTGATTTGAAGTAGTTATGAAAAGAAGAACACTCATAATAATGCTTGTAGCTTTGGCGTGGTGCGTGATAGCCTCATGCGCCCCGAAGGCTAATATCAAAGGCCGTGTCCTCGCGGACGGGAAAGCCCTGGCGGGAGTGCTGGTCAGCGACGGGGAGCAGATCGTGACGACAGACTCGAAGGGCCGTTATGCTATCCGCAGCACCAAGAAGGACAGCGTGGTCTTTGTCATCACCCCGTCAGGTTATGTCTGCTCTTCCCAGGATGGCCTCAGACCTTCATTCTGGGCGAAGGTCGATGCTCCCGCGGGGAAGGTCGAGAAGCATGATTTCTTCCTTAAAAAGGAGGACCAGAGCTTCTATACAGCCATATTGACCGCGGACATGCACCTTAGCAAGGATCCTCGCCGAGATGATCTGGAGCGTTTTTCGGACATTGTGCTTCCTAAAATTGACTCTATCGCTAAGGCCGCCTCTCTAAAGGGTCCTGTCTATACCATGAATCTTGGGGACATAACCCACGATGTGTACTGGTATGAGATGGGCTTTACCGGAGAGGACGCCGTGGAGTATCTCAAGGAGGTCGGCTATCCGACATTGATGTACGCCCTGAGCGGAAATCATGACAATGACGGAGCGATCGTGGGCGAGAATGTGGACGAGCGCGCCGCATGGCAGTATCGCAAGCTCTGGGGACCGAGCCATTATTCAATGAACATCGGATCCGACCATTGGGTCATGCTCGATGATATTATTTACATCAACACAGAGGGGCAAGGCAAAAAGGCTCCGGGCATAAAAGGCGCCAGAGATTATGACGAGGCGTTCCGTGAGGATCAGTTGGAGTGGCTCGCGAAGGATTTGTCCTTCGTCCCCGATACGGCCAGGGTCTTTATCTGCGCACATTGTCCTATGCTCGTATGTTTAAAGAAGGATAAGTTGAAGCTTCCTGAGGAGCAGGTCGCCTATGTGGATTCATTGCTTTCCCGTTTTGAGAAGGGAGCCATCCATTTCGCCGGTCATGTACACCGCTTTGACGTCTGCGATTGTGAGCGGTATCCATCGTTCATTCAATATGCCCTTCCTGCGACCTCAGGCGTGATGTGGGAGACTCCTAAGGACTGTCCTATCTATGCCGCTGACGGAGCTGACGGCGGCGTCATGGTGTTGAGCTCTGAGCAGGGAAGCGAGCCTGTGATGAACTATCACACCTACCGTTACGGCGAGAAATATTACCGTATCTATGACATGAACGAAGTCGGGAAAGCATATGCTGCCCATCCCGGCGCCAGACTTCAGCAAGAGCGCTTTGGCGGTTCTCGACTGGATTACTCTCTGCCTAAATATCGCAATTGGGTATATGTCAATTATTGGGGGTGGAGACCAGGGCATACTGTCGAGATATACGAAAAGGGAAAGCCTCTTGAAGTCATAAGGACAATAAATGAGGACCCTATACATAATTTCAGTTTCGACATACCCAGACTCCTGAATCCTCCGCCTCATGTCCATCATAGGGCAGAGGAGAAAAATAATCACATGTTCAGGGCAAAGGCCTCGAGCGCGGATAAAGAGATAACAGTGGTGATAAAGGACGAGAACGGGAAAGTGCTCCATAAGGAGGTCATGGCCCGTCCGAAGCCTTTCTCGTTAAATATGAGATAACATGAAGAATTACGTCATAGGAATTGATTACGGTACGGATTCCGCGAGAGCCGTACTTGTCGACTGCTCTAATGGACAGACGCTTTCCTCAAGCGTAGAGTGCTACCCTCGTTGGGCCAAGGGGCTTTATTGTGACGCCCCGACCCAGCAGTTCCGCCAGCACCCTCTGGACTATCTGGAGTGCCTTGAGAAGGTGCTTTCTTCAGTTATCAGCGAGTGTCCGGACCCTTCCGCCATCAGGGCTATCTCTGTTGACACCACTGGCAGCACCCCTTGTTTTGTAGGCGCAGACGCGAGACCTCTCTCCCTTTTGGAGGAGTTCTCCCAGGACCCTGACGCCATGTTCGTCCTTTGGAAAGACCATTCGGCGGCTAAGGAAAGCGAGCTTATCACCAGACTTTGCGCTGAGCATGAACCGAATTATGCCTGCCACACGGGTAACGACTACTCGCCGGAGTGCTTCTGGACAAAAGTCCTGCACATCCTAAGGACCAATCCTAAAGTCCGTGACGCCGCTGTCTCAGTGATAGAGGAGTGTGATTTCATCACCGCCACCCTCACGGGCGTAAAGGACTACCGCGATATAAAACCGGGCCACTGCGCCGCTGGAGCCAAGCATCTTTGGGCGCAGGAATGGGGCGGATTCCCTCCTGAGGAGTTCTTCCGGAGCGTGGATCCTATCCTTCTGCCTATCCTTCACAATCTCAACTCAGATAACCGTACATGTGACCAGGTGGCGGGACATCTCTGTCCACAGTGGGCTGAGATTCTCGGTCTCTCCACAGACGTGGTCATAGGATACGGCAACATTGACAGCCATTCCGGGGCTGTCGGCGCTGGAATCACCGACGGCACTATTGTCATGAATATAGGCACATCCGCATGTTACATGGCAGTTGTTCCTAAGGAGAAACTGGGCGGACGTATCATCGACGGAGTGTTCGGCCAGGTTGACGACGGAATCCTTCCGGGCATGGTCGGATTCGAGGCCGGACTGTCCGCTTTCGGAGACGCTTTCGCATGGCTGAAAAAGACTCTTTGCTGGCCTATGGCTTCGCTGGCGGCCTCGCCTGACTGCACCCCTGAGATGGAAGCTGTCTTGAAAAAGGCGCAAGATGAGCTTCTTGTCCGCCTTACCGAGCAGGCGCAGGCTCTGCCTCTGAGCCTTGACGCCCCGCTGGCTACCGACCACCTGAACGGCCGCCGCACCCCGTCACCTGACGGATCTCTCAGCGCTGGCTTTGCCGGTCTTCGTATCACGACCTCGGCTCCGGAGCTGTTCCGCGCTATCGTTGAGGCTGTATGCTTCGCCAGCCGCAGGGTCATTGACTATCTGGAGGAAAACGGTGTGGATTGCTCCCGCCTTGTCGCGGTGGGCGGCATCTCCCAGAAGTCGCCATATGTCATGCAGACCCTCGCTGACGTGATGGGACGCCGCGTCGAAGTGTCCGCATGCAAGGATTCCTGCGCCATGGGAGCGGCGGTTTACGCCTCTGTGGCCGGTGGAGTATGGCCGGATGTCGTGACGGCGCAGAAGAATATGTGCGCTCTCTCCGCCAGGGAGTATACCCCGGATGAGTCTAAAAAGGAAATATATGATCAAAGATACGCCCGCTATAAGGCGCTTGTTACATTTTGTGAACAATTATAGAAATGGCAACTTATTTTGAACCCGCTAGGGAAATCCCTGTAAGGGAGGAAGTTGACGTACTCGTTGTCGGAGGAGGCCCATCAGGCATCATGGCCGCTTATGCCGCGGCAAAAGACAAGAATCTGAAGGTCATGCTCATCGAGAGCAGGGGCTATCTTGGCGGAAACCTCACCATAGGTCTTCCTATCCTCGCCTTCCTCGGCCCTAAGGGCAATCAGGTCATAAAAGGAGAGGCGCAGAAGTTCATCGACCGCCTCAAGGCAAGAGACGCCGCCAGTGATCATAAGCGTTGCGCCAATCACATGAGCCTTACTATCATCAACTCCGAGGAGGCGAAGAACGTGGCCTTCGAGATGATGGAGGAGGCCGGCGTGAAAGTGCTGATGTATGTATTCTGCAGCGCGGCGATTATCAAGGACGGCAAGGTCGGAGGAGTAGTCATCGAGACAAAGGAAGGACGTCAGGCTATTTACGCCAAGACCGTCATTGACTGTACAGGTGACGGCGATGTCGCTTTCCAGGCAGGTGTAGAGTGTCATAAGGGTGACAAGAAAGACGGCGGAATGCAGCCTCCTACTCTCATGTACAATATGAGAAATGTGGATATGCCCGCCCTCAGGGACGCTATCGTCAACCATCACGATGAGTTTGACATGGATGTGATGCCGCCTGAGCAGTTCAAGGAAGGCATGTTCATCACCGTCGGTCTTCGCAACCAGATTAATAAGGCTATCGCCGACGGCCTCGATATCCCTGTCTCACGTACTATTCTTATCACGGGCCTGGCTCCAGACGAGATATGGGTCAATATGACAAGGGTCAGCGGTGTGGACAGCACCAGTCCTGAGAGCTACACTAACGGCGAGATCACTGCTCACAAGCAGATGAAGACAGTGACTGAATATCTGAGAAGGTATGTCCCTGGCTTCAAGGACGCCTATGTGGATAAAGTGGCGCCTTTCATGGGAATACGCGAGAGCCGTGTCATCGTTGGAAAATATGTCCTTACCGCTGAGGATGTGCTCGCTATGAAGAAGTTCGACGATGTGATAACTGTCGCTGGCTATCCTGTGGATATTCACCATTCTACTGGTGGCGACTGCACTATGCTCTTTACCGCGGACGCGTATGACATCCCTTATAGGGTTCTGGTTCCGGAGAAGGTTGAGGGTTTGCTTGTCGCCGGACGCTGCTCGTCGATGAATCACGAGGCTATGGCCGGAACAAGAGTCATGTCCACTTGCATGGCCCTGGGTGAGGCTGCGGGAACCGCCGCTCGTATCGCTCTTGAGGACGGAGTGCTTCCTTCTGAGGTCGATGTCAAGAAAGTACAGACCGCTCTTTTGGAGAACGGCGCATATTTAGGCTAAACAAATAAAAAATAACGATTATGAAAACAGTAAAAGAGCCGGCAAGGGAAATCCCTGTACGCGCTGAAGTTGATGTGTTGGTTGTTGGTGGAGGCCCTGCCGGTATCATGGCAGCTCAGGCCGCCGCTCTCCAGAAAGGAACAAAGGTCATGCTGATTGAGCAGAGAGGCTCTCTTGGCGGAAACATGACAATAGGTCTGCCGCTTCTTGGCTTCCTGGGCCGCAAGGGTAACGAGGTCATCAAGGGTCTGCCTCTGCAGTTTGTGAATCGTCTGCGTGAGAGAGGCCAGGCTACTCACCATCGTGCCTGCCCGCTTCATGTGAGCCTTACCATGATTGATCCGGAAGGGACAAAGAAGCTCGCATGGGAGATCATGGACGAGTGCGGGGTCGAGGTGCTGATGTATGTGTTCTGCGCTGACGTGATCATGGAAGGAAACAAGGTCAAGGGCGTCATCATCGAGTCTAAGAAGGGACGTGAGGCTATCCTCGCCAAGACCGTTATTGACTGTACCGGTGACGGTGACATCGCTTTCCGCGCAGGTGCTCCTATGCTTTATGGAAATGAGGACGGCAATGCTCAGCCTCCTACGCTGATGTTCTCTATGAGGGGCGTTGATTCCCGCAAGCTGCGTGACGCTGTCGCTGACCACCCTGAGCTTTACGATATCGACTTTATTCCTAACGAGTTCTTCCGTCCTATGGATAACTGCACCTTCGTTGGCTTCCGTAACCAGGTCAAGAAGGCTCGTGAGGCCGGATATCAGATTCCTGTCGAGAGAACTATCTTCATGACGGGTATGGCCGAGGATGAGTGGTGGGTCAATATGTCCCGCGTAAACGGTATCGACGCTACGGATCCTGTCCAGTACACTAAGGGAGAGCGCATCTGTATCGATCAGAACGACCAGATCGCCCGCTACCTCAAGGAGTACATCCCTGGATTTGAGAACGCGTACGTTGACAGAGTCGCTCCTTTCATGGGAATCCGCGAGACTCGCCGTATCGTAGGAGAGTACACTCTTACTGAGCAGGATATCTTCGATTGTGCGAAGTTTGACGACGCTATTGGAGTGGCCAGCTACCCTGTGGATCTCCATCATCCTGTCGGAGGCGACTGCACGCTGATGTGGTGCCCTGACTGCTACGATATCCCTTATCGCAGCCTTATTCCTCAGAAGATTGACGGTCTTATCATGGCGGGCCGCGACGTGTCCGCTACTCATCTCGCCCTCGCTTCAGTACGTGTGATGGGTCCTGCGATGTGTATAGGTGAGGCTGCCGGAAAGGCCGCCGCCCTTTGCTCCGCCGCTGGTTGCGAGCCTCGTGATCTTGACGTCAAGACTCTCCAGGCCGCCCTTCGTGAGGAAGGCGTCTATTTCCGTGACTAAGGTTAGATCGGCAGATAAAGAGTCGCCCCATTTAAGAAAAGCGTTTCCACCCTGTTGGAGACGCTTTTTTCTTGCCTCGCAGAACCATGGTGGACCTATTGCCGTGGGCTATTTTCGGTTTTATGCCGGCAGGCCCGGCCTCATGCTGGTGGGCCTTCGCTGCGCTCCGTCCCCCCGTCAGGCAGTCTCAGCTTAGGCTGATCCCGCCTGCCGGTACCCATTCATGAGGCCATGGGCGGCCACAGCCCCC
>JAKSJJ010000050.1 GCA_024398335.1 Bacteroidales bacterium
CAGCGCTTTCCTGAGAATGATAAGAAAGGTATCCGCTCTGAAGTCCAGCCTTAGCCGACGCGCTCACGAGTTCTGGACTCATGGTATAGCAGGAATGCGGGGTCGGAGCAGCGTCAATCCCAAGAGAAGCGGCCTTTCTCTGAAGTTCGAAAGCTCCTTCCATGATCTGGTCACACTGCTCGGGGCGGTCGCCAAAGAGCTCAATGAAAGTTCTTGTATACAGAGGAGACTCCTTCTTAGGAACGAACGAGCTGTCGTCATTACTGATATCAGCCATAGCTGACACTCCCCTGTCCCACATCTTCTTAAGCCACTCTCTGACAAGCTGTTGCTTGACATCAAAACCGGCCCAGTCACGAAGGCTGTTGATCTGGTCCAGGAATCCGGCCATGCCTGTGCCCTTGCGGAACTTTCCCTGAAGGTGGGACAGCTCTATGTGACAGTGGCAATTGACAAAGCCAGGGACTATCGCTCCCTCGTAATGTTCCTGGGCTTTTTGCTCAGCCTTTCCGTAAGCGAGGACCATGCCGTTATCATCGATATCGACATAGCCTAGCTTTATAGGCTCGAAACAGTCCAACGCATATATGTAATCAGCGGTTATATGTCTCATATCAGTTCACTTCTTCTATTTTTTCCATCGCGCGAGGCAATGCTTTCCTTAACCTTGGCTTTTCCTCCTGAAGCACCTCGAGCGCATCGGGCGGAACCTCTCCGTCCACGACCTCGACACCTCCGATAGTCTGGACAGAATCCGTGTCAGGATCTTCATCCGGCAAGACCTGGAGCTCCATGCTCAAATCCTCCTCCACAGGATGATAGCAGACAGACAGGGTATCAGCTAGAGTCGCCATGTCATTTCTGAGGTTGAATACCAGAGTATCGTGGAACAGGCGAAGAGTATCCATGATAAGGTCCTCCGCGCAGGAAGCCTTAGGCACGAAAATAGACTGATCGTATCTGGCATTCAGGTAATAAGGTTCTTTTCCTGCCGCGGCGTCTATCTTCGCCTTTTCCGCCTTTAACTCGTTGAGTTTCTGCTCAAGTATTTTTCTTGAGCGGATTATCATCTTCTCATAACGGGCGGGATCCTCCATGTAGTAAGCCATGCTCGCTCTATAGTCATCAGCGTTATATCCATAGCTTTTGAAGATCGGCTCATACACAAGCGAGGTATCCGCCTGGCGAGAAAACCCGTTGTCGCTGATCCACTGGTCCGTTATAAGCATGCGGGCGTAAATCTTCGACATCTTTCCTCTCGGTATGATACGTCCTCCCCTGCCCATTCCGCAAGACACGGCCAGAAGCAAGGTAAGGACGCAACAAAGCGAAGTTATGATTGTACGCCTACGCATTTACTTGATTATTAACGAAGTACTGCTCCCCACTCGTTAGTGAAAGTAGCAAGAAGACGTGACATTATCTTCTCCACCTCTACATCGGTGAGGGTCCTTTCCGGATCCTGGAGCACAAAGCTCAAAGCATACTGCTTCTTGCCCTCAGGAAGTTTGTCACCACGGTAAACATCGAACAGTGTCACGCTCTTGAGTATCTTCTTGACAGACTTGAACGCGCTCTTGCGAAGGTCGGCGTAGGCGATAGACTCGTCGATGACAAGAGCGAGATCACGCTTGACCTCAGGTGATTTAGGAAGCTCCTTGTAAGCGACCTTATCCCTCTTGATAAGCTCGAAAAGAACCGGCCAGTTGATCTCGGCCGCGAATACAGGCTGCTTGATACCGAAAGACTTGAGGACAGAAGGAGCGACTGTTCCCATGACGCAGAGCTGCTTGCCCTGACCTGGGAGATAGTAGCTGAATCCTTCGGAGAACATATCAGCAGGAGCCTCTTTTGTCTCGAGAGCGTAGATGTCCGCTCCGAAACGACGAAGAAGAAGCTCTACATAGCCCTTGAGCTGGAAGTAGCTTCCCTTACGTACCTCGTTGCGCCATACCTTTGAGCTTGGGCCCGTCATGAAGAGGGCGTAGCACTGATGCTCCTCGTAACTCTCCAGCGTCTTGCCGTCCTTCTGAGGGTCTCTCTGATATACAGAGCCGTACTCGAAGGTGCGCATGGTGCTTATCTGGCGGTTGATATTGTAAGCGACGACCTCAAGTCCGTTAAGGAGAAGGGTCTGGCGCATCACGTTAAGGTCAGATGAGAGAGGGTTCACGATCTGGACGCAACGCTCTACAGGCCAAGTGCTAAGCTTAGCGTAGTAATCAGACTTGGTCAGAGAGTTATTCATTGTCTCCACGAATCCGTTAGCGGCGAGGAAGTCGCTGATTGAGTTGCGGACAGCCTCTGGCTCCGGCTTAGCGGTAGCGTTGACACTGATCTTCATGCCTGCAGGAAGCTCGACATTGTTGTAGCCGTAGATTCTCAGAATCTCCTCTACCACGTCACACTCACGATACACATCAATCATGTATGACGGCGCGTTGACAACCGCGCCACATGGTTCATTGTTCTCGTCGTAGCTTCTTTCGACAAACTCGTATGCGAGGTTAGTAAGGACGTCCTCGATAACCTGCCAGCCGAGCTTCTTGCCCACGAAGGCCTCTATACGCTTATAGTCAAGCTCGATCTGTTTCTTAGCGATCGGCTCAGGATAAACCTCCTGCACCTTGCCGACGATCTGTCCTCCAGCGAGCTCCTGGATAAGAAGAGCGGCCCTGGCGGCAGCCCAGCGAACTACGAGAGGATCGCAGCCGCGCTCATATCTGAACGACGCGTCAGTCTTGAGAGTATGTCTCTTGGAAGTCTTACGGATTGATACAGGATTGAAATATGCGCACTCGAGGAACACGTCAACTGTGGACTCGACAGTACCTGACTTCTCACCGCCGAACACTCCGGCGATGCACATAGGCTTGACCGCGTCAGCGATGACAAGGTCATTCTCGCTGAGGGTTCTCTCCACGCTGTCAAGAGTGACGAACTTCTCGCCCTCCTGCGCACGGCGTACGACAACCTTGCCACCCTCAATCGCTGAGGCGTCAAAGGCATGCAGAGGCTGTCCTATCTCCATAAGCACGAAATTAGTCACGTCCACGACGTTGTTGATAGGACGAAGACCGATGCTGAGGAGTTTTTTCTGGAGCCACTCCGGCGAAGGACCGACCTTCACGCCACGGATAGTGGTACCTGTGTAGCGAGGAGCGCCGTCAGTCGCGACGACCTCGACAGGGATAGCCTCGCCATCACCCTCCTTGAAAGCGCTGACATCAGGAATGCAGAGCTCGCAAGGGATATTATTAAGCTTGAGATATGCGTACAGGTCACGTGCGACTCCGATATGGGAAGCGGCGTCGACGCGGTTCGCGGTAAGGCCGATCTCGATGACAGCGTTAGTCTCAAGATGGAGGTAATCCTTAGCAGGAGTGCCAGGGACAGCGGCAGGGTCGAGAACCATGATGCCAGAGTGATCCTCACCGATTCCGAGCTCATCCTCAGCGCAGATCATACCGAAGGACTCAACGCCGCGCATCTTGCCTTTCTTGATCTTGAAATCCTCTCCAAGGACTGTTCCTATCGTGGCCACGAGCACCTTCTGGCCGGCGGCTACATTAGGAGCGCCGCAGACGACCTGGATAAGTTCAGGCTCACCGATGTTAAGTTTAGTGACATGGAGGTGGTCTGAATCAGGATGCTCCACACACTCGACGACCTCAGCGACGACAACGCCTTTGAGACCGCCGGGGATAGCCTCTACCTGCTCGAGAGAGTCAACCTCAAGACCTATTGAAGTAAGCGCCTCACACACCTGCTCAGGAGTGAGGTCACATTTGATGTAATCTTTCAGCCAGTTGTAAGAAATCTTCATATATCGTTACTTTTTAATTTTCTTTTCCGAGAAGGTCATCCATAGAGAAGAGCGAATCCACGAACTCTTTCTTATCGAACACCTTCAAATCATCGATCCCCTCGCCAATGCCGAGGAACTTGATAGGAATCTGGAACTGGTCCACGATGCCGATAACGACTCCGCCCTTCGCGGAACCGTCAAGCTTGGTGACAGTAAGTGAATTGATATCCGTAGCCTTCATGAACTCCTTGGCCTGTTGGAACGCGTTCTGGCCAGTGGAGCCGTCAAGGACGAGCATGACCTCATGCGGAGCGTCAGGGATAACCCTGCGTGTCACATCACGCATCTTCGTGAGCTCCCTCATCAGATCGATCCTGTTATGCAGACGGCCGGCGGTATCAATGATGACGACATCAGCGTTCTTGGCGACAGCGGAGCGGACAGTGTCATAGGCGACAGCGGCAGGGTCCGAGCCCATCTGCTGCTTGACGATTTCAACGCCGGCGCGTTCAGCCCATACACACAACTGATCGACCGCCGCTGCTCGGAAAGTATCCGCCGCGCCGAGCACGACCTTTTTCCCCTTCGCCACGAGCTTCGAGGCGATCTTGCCTATGGTGGTTGTCTTACCCACTCCATTCACGCCTACAATCATGATGACGTAAGGCTTGTGGGCATCGAGGTCGAAGGGAATGGCATCAGCGTCATAGCCGGCCTGAGTCCCATTCACATCCAGCAAAGAGCCGATCTCCTCATGGAGAATCTCAAGCAACTCTTTGGTGTTCATATACTTATCCTCAGCGACACGATCCTCAAGGTTTTCAATCACCTTAAGTGTCGTATCAACTCCCATATCAGACGCGACGAGAGCCTCCTCGATATTGTCCAACAATTCGTCGTCAACCCTGGAATGGCCGGCGACCGCTCTTGAGATCTTCTCGAAGAAACTACGTTTAGTCTTCTGTACTCCTTTATCGAATATACCCATATCAAGTTTATCCTAACTTGCAAATATAATCAATTTCCGACGGATATAAAACAAAAAAGCGTCCCGAATTTCGGAACGCTTAATCTATAAGCTAGAGTTACTTATTTAGCGAAGTACTCTTTTACCTTTGACTCTTCAACGAGCTCCTCTTTGAAGCAATATGCACCAGTCTTTGGGGACTTCTCCATACGGATGCATTTCACCATCTTCTTTGCGCCTTTACCGGCTGCGAAGGTTGCGACCGCTTTCTTTGCCATAGTCTAATCTCCTTTTAATTACTTAATCTCACGATGAAGGGTGACCTTCTTGAGGAATGGGTTATATTTCATACGCTCAAGACGCTGAGTCGTATTCTTTTTGTTCTTGGTAGTGATGTATCTTGAGATACCTGGTACACCGCTTTCTCTCTGCTCAGTGCACTCGAGGATGACCTGCACCCTGTTACCTTTAGCTTTCTTTGCCATAATTCACAAAATTAAACAAGGTTAATATATCCTTTAGCCTGAGCGTCCTTGAGAGCCGCATCGAGACCTTTCTTCTCGATAGTTCTCATACCCTTGCAAGACACTTTAAGTGTCACGAACCTCTGCTCGGTCTCAGACCAGAACTTCTTGGTCTTGAGGTTCAGGGCGAAAATGCGCTTTGTGCGCAACTTTGAATGTGCGACGTTGTTGCCGACCATTCTCTTTCTACCTGTAATTTGACAAACCTTTGCCATTGTATCTAACTTTTTAATTTATTCGTACTTAGGGGGCTGCAAATATCGTGTTAATTTTTCTTAAAAACAAGAAAACTAAACAAATTTGAAAAATCTGAGCCACCTCACATTCTTAGGGAATTTGTGGTTTCTGTCTGTTGAGAGCCATATCAACGCCGGTCTTCCGACCACGTGATCTTCCGGAACGAATCCCCAGTAACGAGAGTCAAGGGAATTGTGACGGTTATCTCCCATCATCCAGAAATAATCCTGCTGGAAAGTGTATGTCTGAGCCTGCTCGGAGTCAATGTAAACCTGACCGTCCTTCACCTCAAGAGAGTGTCCTTCGTACGATGTGATTATTCTCTCATACAGCGGAAGGTTCTCCTGCGTAATCTCCACGCTCTGTCCCTTAGCCGGTATCCAAAGAGGACCGAAATTATCTCTGGTCCACTGGAACTCCTCCTTGAACGGGAAAATGTTCAGATAGGAGTCCGGATAATCTGGCGGATAACTGTCAACATTCTTCTCTACTGAGACCACAGTGGAATGCTCTTTGAGCTTTTCCGCCATTGCCTGGGTCAGGAACATTGAAGGATATCCAGGGAGGGACGGGTCATAGGCGTTCTCGGAGATGTTCACGCCAAGCTCCGAAAGGAACTTAGGGTTGAGCTTATGGTCCGAGGTCGTCACCGTGTAAGACATCTGGAGTCCAGGATACTGCTCCTGAGCCTCTGAGTTCACGTATACGACGCCATCCTTTATCTGAAGCGTGTCACCGGCGACGGCTACACATCTTTTCACATAGTGGTCTTTCTTGTCCATCGGACGGGCCTTCACAGGACCGTACATCTTCACCACGTAATCGCGTCCGAACATCCTGCACAAAGCGTAATAGTCATCTGCGGGATATCTTGTAAGGACTGTATCACCGTTTGGAAAACCGAAGACAACGCAATCTCCTCTTCTCACGTCCCTGAAGCCCTTCAGTCTTCGAGGGGTCGTCTGCCAGGCGGTGGAGTAAGACTCCTTGCTGCCTATGACGTTGTGAGTGAAAGGGATGGTGAGCGGTGTCTGGGGCATCCTCGGGCCGTAGCAAAGCTTGCTGACGAACAGATGGTCACCCGTGTAAAGGGAGCTCTCCATCGACGATGAAGGAATCTTGAAGGACTGGAAGAAAAAGGTGTTGATGAAGGTCACCACGATGACGGCGAAGATCAAAGCGTCGAGCCACTCAAGCAGGACGGATGGTTTCTCACCCTCTTTATAGGTCTTCTTCCAGAACGCCCACTTGACTTTCTTCGTGACGTTCATGTCGAAGACAACCGCGAGACCTATCAGCCACCAGTAGTTTCCGAGCCAGATAACCCACGCTATATAGAGCAAGGACCAGAATCCCAGCCTCACCCATTTATTGTGGCTTATCTCCTTCAAGCTCATTCTCTACAACTTATTTTACAGAATTGATTATAGCCTCAAAAGCCTGAGGATTGTTCATGGCAAGGTCTGCGAGAACTTTACGGTTAAGGCCGATGTTCTGCTTACCTATCTTACCCATAAACTGGGAGTAAGTCATACCGTACTGACGTGCGGCAGCGTTGATTCTCTGAATCCAGAGCGCGCGGAAATTGCGCTTCTTGGTCTTACGGTCGCGGTATGCATAAGTCAAACCTTTCTCGTAAGTGTTCTTTGCTACAGTCCAGACATTTCTTCTGGCGAGGAAGTTACCGCGGGTTCTCTTAAGAATTTTCTTGCGGCGTGCCCTAGAGGCAACTGAATTTACCGATCTTGGCATAATTTGATTGTTTTATGGAGGCAGTGTCCCATCCGTGGGGAGCTTTCCGACTGCGTTCCAAGTTTAACTTAAAAATGATTAAATGCCCAACAAAGCTTTGACTCTCTTCTCATCAACTGAGGCGCACATAGCGACATGAGCCAAATTTCTCTTCTGCTTTTTGGTCTTCTTGGTGAGGATGTGGCTGTGATAAGCGTGTTTCCTCTTTACTTTTCCCGTTCCGGTAAGCGAGAAACGCTTTTTGGCACCGGAGATGGTCTTCATTTTTGGCATGATAGTAAAATTTTAGTTAATAAATATATAGCCCGTTTCACACGGATTATTTCTTCTTTACAGGAGCGATCATCATAATCATCCTCTTACCCTCAAGCTTAGGCATCTGCTCGGCTCTTCCGAACTCCTCAAGTTCTACAGCGAAACGCAGAAGGAGTTTCTCTCCCTGGTCCGAATAGACGATTGAACGTCCTCTGAAGAACACTGAAGCCTTGACCTTGGAGCCTTCCTGGAGGAATTCCTGGGCGTGCTTGAGCTTGAACTGGAAGTCATGCTCGTCGGTATTAGGCCCGAAGCGGATCTCCTTGATTACTATCTTGGCAGAATTGGCCTTCATCTCCTTGGCCTTCTTGCGCTGCTGATAGAGGTATTTCTGATAATCGAGGATCTTGCAAACCGGAGGATCAGCTTTCGCGCTGATTTCCACCAAGTCAAGATCGAGTTCATCAGCCATCTTCATGGCTGCTGAAAGTGAGTATACGCCTGCCTCCGGGATGTTGTCCCCGACAAGTCGTACCTGAGGAGCAGTGATCTCCTCGTTGATTCTCAATCCGTCGTCGTCCTTTTTCTGTACCGGTCTCTGACCGTTAGGGCGGCCCGCTCCGTTATTTGGCCTCGGCCTTGGAGCAGATGGTCTAAATGGTGCTGCGATAGTTTTTTCCTCCTAAAATAAATTGTTAATACTTATATAGTTACGCCAACTGAGCCTTCACCTCCGCTACCACGAGCGCGGTGAAGTCCTCCATTGACATTGAACCTGCGTCAACTCCGCCCTGCCTTCTGACAGATACGGTTCCTTCGTTTTGTTCTTTCTCTCCGACGATTACAAGGAACGGTGTTCTCTTGAGCTCGCTCTCACGGATGCGCTTACCAAGCGTCTCGTTCCTATCATCCACGGAGGCGCGAATATCGGAATTATTCAAGAAATCACAAACTTTTTTAGCATAATCAGCATATTTTTCGCTGACAGGTACGATGTTAACCTGATCAGGAGCAAGCCACAAAGGAAGCTTTCCGGCTGTGTGCTCAAGAAGGACAGCGACAAATCTCTCCATTGATCCGAAAGGAGCGCGGTGGATCATGACAGGGCGATGCTTGGCTCCGTCGCTGCCGGTGTACTCAAGGCCGAAACGCTCTGGGAGGTTATAGTCAACCTGAATAGTTCCGAGCTGCCACTCTCTTCCGAGGGCGTCCTTCACCATGAAGTCGAGCTTAGGACCATAGAACGCGGCCTCACCGTATTCAACAACGGTAGGAAGTCCCTTCTCCTGAGCGGCCTCCTGGATAGCGGCCTCCGCCTTCGCCCAGTTCTCGTCAGTACCGATATACTTCTCGTGATTGTTAGGGTCACGGAGAGAGACCTGAGCTTTATAGTTCTTGAAATCAAGAGTCTTGAAAACGTAGAGGATGATATCAATCACTTTCTCGAACTCCTCTTTAAGCTGGTCAGGACGACAGTAGAGGTGGGCGTCATCCTGAGTGAAGCTACGTACACGGGTAAGTCCGTGAAGCTCACCGCTCTGCTCATAACGATATACAGTTCCGAACTCCGCGAGACGAACAGGAAGGTCCTTGTATGAACGAGGCTTGCTGCGGAAAATCTCACAGTGATGAGGGCAGTTCATAGGCTTGAGCAGGTACTCCTCACCCTCCTGTGGAGTGGTGATAGGACGGAATGAATCCTTACCGTACTTTGCCCAGTGACCTGAAGTGATGTAAAGTTCCTTGTTGCCGATATGAGGAGTGATTACCTGATCGTAGCCATAAGAGCGCTGGATCTTGCGGAGGAACTGCTCGAGTCTCTCACGGAGAGCCGCTCCCTTAGGAAGCCACAGAGGAAGTCCCTGACCTACCTTCTGGGAGAAGGTGAAGAGTTCCATCTCCTTACCTATCTTACGATGGTCACGCTTCTTAGCTTCCTCGATCATGGCGAGATACTCGTCAAGGAGGCTCTTCTTAGGGAAGGTCACACCATAGATACGGGT
The DNA here is from genome assembly GCA_024398335.1 of Bacteroidales bacterium. Classification (GTDB taxonomy): domain Bacteria; phylum Bacteroidota; class Bacteroidia; order Bacteroidales; family UBA932; genus Cryptobacteroides. Next base: position 9,547 of record JAKSJJ010000050.1, read on the forward strand.
AAGCATAGGACGTTTCTCATCGCCTCTCCAATATGCTCCGGCGATAGCTGTGAGCTTGACAGCCTTGATAACTGAAGTGTCCTTGAGATGAGGTCCGCGGCAAAGATCGGTGAATGCTCCGTTCTGGTAGAATGTGATCGTACCGTCCTCGAGTTCGCTGATAAGCTCGCACTTGTACTGGTCGCCCTTCTCGGTGAAGTTCTTAAGGGCGTCAGCCTTGCTTACCTCTGTACGGACGAACTCCTGCTTCTGACGAGCAAGCTCGATCATCTTGTCCTCAATAGCCTTGAGCTCAGCCTCGACTAGAGTATGGCCGCCGAAATCGACGTCATAGTAAAAACCCGTCTCGATAGCGGGTCCGATACCGAACTTGACACCAGGATAAAGAGCCTCGAGAGCCTCCGCCATAAGGTGTGAGCTTGAGTGCCAGAAGACCTTCTTAGCCTCTGGGTCCTCCCATTTATGAAGCTTGATTGAAGCGTCCTCATTGATAGGACGGGTCACATCATATACTGAACCGTTTCCTGTGGC
>JAKSJJ010000051.1 GCA_024398335.1 Bacteroidales bacterium
ACCCGGCAATCATTATCCCGGTTTATGACCGGGACGGTATTAACCGTACATATTCTGTCTCGATCGAGAAGGGTATGTACATAGCAGTTTTCACTATGATACAAGAAAACAGTTTTAAGTCCCTCTTGTCCGCTGAAAGAGGGAGCCTCTCCAGCAAGAGGTTATGCGGCATTATCGGCTGGCTATGCTGCTCGGCCGTGCTGATCATGTGCACCGTCTGGAACCGTCAGGCGCCGGACATGGTGGATACGGTCCTCTACGCGTCTGCGGCCCTTCTCGGGCTGGACAGCGTGACGGACATCTGGAAGAGCAGCTCACCTATTAAAAAAGAAGTAGACAATGAAAAGCTTTAAGAAACTGCTGCTCGTCGCCGTGGCGTCGTCGTGCATCAGCCTGCCGGCCTTATGCGCCGGCTCCAACGCCACCTTAGGAAACGGCCATGGACAGATATGGGACGGCCAGTTCGCCCCCGACGCTCCGGAGAGCGTGGCTATGCTCCGCTACGGTGACGGACGTCCCGACCTCTACTCAGGTCAGATGAGCATGTCCGTCCCCGTATATACATGGAAGGACAACCTTTTCGAGATACCCGTATCATTGGGTTACAGCTACTCCGGCTTCAAGCCAGGGTTCACGGACAGCACAGTGGGCCTGGGCTGGTTCCTTAACGCCGGTGGAGTGATCACCAGGGAGGTACGAGGCATCCCTGACGAGAGCTGGAACCTTGAATTCCCCGCCTCCGGCCAGCTTCTGGACATGTACCGTGAGAGCCGAGGTGATTCCAGAAACCATGACGGCGATGAGGAGGACCACAACGTCGATTCCGGAGACCCGACAGGCGAAATGAGTCCCTCGCTGACTCCCGGCAACCCGTATAACGGGGCCAGCATGCACGGATTCCTCTACCTGTATAACAGCTGGGACTGGGAGTCGATCCTGTCTCCTCAGAGCTCATGCGCGCAGTTCCTCTACACCGGCTCTCCGGCGTGCGAGTTCAGCGCGGGACTGAAGATAGCCCCCACGCACTGCGTCGAGGCCGAGCCGGACATCTTCCGTTTCAGCTTCATGGGCATGAGCGGCTCGTTCATCCTCCAGCCCGGTCACAGGGTGCTCATCCTGGAGAGCTCCGTCCCCGCCGGTACGCTTGACATATCTTTCAACTACGCAAACGGCTCCTCCGGCACCGCCTCGACCTTCGTCATCACGACCGGCGACAAGGTCAGATACACTTTCCAGGCCCTGTCGTCCAGCAGGTCGATAGAGTTCATCAACGGTGCGGACATGGGCGGTGACAGCGATACATGGACTGGCTGGAAACTGATTGAGATACGTCATCCCTCAGGCCGCAAGGTCACCTTCGATTACGATGAGAACACCGTCAGCAACACCAGCGCGGCCAAGAGCCGCGACCATATGAGCGTGAACGCCGCCGAGGACCAGGGCGTCGGCGGAGGATCGCTCCCAGTGCATAACTGGCAGGACGCCGAGCGCTACGACGAGACCGCCATCAACAAGGTCATTGTCAACGATAGGAAGGTGACAAGGATCACCATAGAAGGCAGAGGCCATATAGACTTCACCTACGACGAATCCGGCCTGAGCGCCATCACGGTCTGGGCCGAGGCCCTTGACGGCGCGCCGGAGCGTCTTCTCAAGGAGGCCGTCCTCACCCACATGGCTCCACTTAGCGTCAGGGGCGGCTCCCGCAGATGCTCTGACGTGTCTTTCCTCACAGGAGTGTCCATCTCAGGCGAAGGGTCCTACAGTTTCCAGTACTCCGGTCAGGAGGGACGTTTCCCGGACGGCAACGACGTCTCGGAGCTGTACAAGACCGACTGGTACGGATACTATAACGCGGAGAGCTATGAGAGCGCATACTCATCACAGAGCATCTCCGTGCATGACCTCGCTTCCGCGGTCCTTCAGGCACGCTCGTCCCACAGCTTCGCCCGTTCAGTCCTCGGGGCGATGACGAGGGTGACCTACCCCGCGGGCGGCTACAGCGACATCGTATATGAGCCCAACAGCTACAGACGGGTCAGCGGCTCAAACCAGGCCTCCGGTTCCGACCACATCACAGGCGGCGTGCGAGTCAGGAGCGTGAGCGTCCATGACAGCGACGGCGAGGAGGTCTCCCGCAGGGAATACCTCTATGAGGAGGAAGGAGGAACGTCCTCCGGCGTCCTGCTCCAACAGGTCGGAATCAACGACATATACTTCATGTATACATGGGACAACAAATACCGCGACGGCGAGTTCTTAATGAACGTCGTGAGGGAGGCCTGCATACCCGGCCTGTCCCTCGGCTACGGAAGGGAGCGTCACGTCGAGTACCTCCGCGTCATCGAGGAGATAAGGGAGGGCGCGTCCCTGAAGGCCCGCACGGAGCACAGGTTCCATTCGGCGTCCTCCTACATCGAGCCGTCCGTCCGAGGATATGTGGAGAGCCAGAGCGAGAGCTCCCGCTTCAGCTCCGAGATGGCGAGTGTCTTCTGGTGCTCATACGACCCGGCGCGGGTCTCTGACTGGAGGATGAGGGCGTCGAACACCCTGGCGGGACGCGAGCGCTACACCAAGGAACACGCCCTTGGGGCTGACGGGTCTTCACTTGAGACGACCACGACATACGGCTTCTACGACATCGAGCCATCCTCCCCGGGAACGTTCATCGGGCTTGGGATGTTCGGCGGCAAGGTCTACGAACGCTCCTACGTTCCTCACCTGGAGCGAGTCAGTGAGGAGACAACTACGCTCCGTTGCTCTGCCGGAGCGCCTTTCGGGAAATGGTCCAGGGCGGATGTCGACACCCTCGGCAGGGTCATCACGGTCACGGAGTCGACAAGCTCGGATGACGACCTGGTCACCAGGTACACCTACGACGCCGTAGCCCCGTCCCTTGTCAGTTCGCTGGTCAAGCGCAGAGGCGGCAGGCTGATTGCCAGGGAGGACATGGAGTACACCGCGCCGTCATGGGGCGACGCCCTATGCAGGCTGCCGTCCGTTCTTTACGAGCACGCAGTGGACAGCCTCGGCCGCGACAGGGGCAGGAGGGCTAAGCTGACCTTCGGACCTTATGACACATGGTGCAACCCGGCCTCCGTCACCGACGCTGCCGGCAGGACCACGTCATGGACATGGGGCTACGCCGGCCTGCATCCTGTAGCGAAGGAGACAAGAGGCGGCCTGCTCATGACGCAGCGCAGCGAATGGACCTGGATACCGATGGTGGGCGTCAGCGCTTTCACTGACCCGTACGGGACCGTGAAGTCATACGAGTATGACGAGCACGGGAGGCTCTCGGCTGTCAGGAACGGCGAGAGGGAGCTGCTCGCCGAGAACGTGTACAACATCTGCACGTCGCCTCTGTCCGACTGCGCCCCTTTCACCTCGTCCAGGAACTTCATAGCCACCCGAAAGCACATCGACACCGGTCTTGTGAAGGTGGACGTGGATTATTATGACGGACTCGGCAGACCGTCGCAGTCCATAGCCGTGGAGGCCGGATCGGGATGGGACGTCGTTACCCAGACGGGATGGGACGCACTGGACAGAAAGACGGCGAGTTATCTGCCGTTCGCCTCGTCAGGCTCCGGCGCCTATGTCACCGGATGGGAGGAAGAGCTCGACTCTTATTACTCCGGTGTAGGGCTCAGCCGTCCCGGCGAGAGTCTGCACGCGGCTACGGCGTACGAGGCCAGGCTCTCGGGACGCATGCTCTCGACGACCTTGCCGGGAGACCCGTTCCAGGCACATCCGTCCATGACATCATACAGGACCAACTCCGCCGGCGAGATACGCCGTTACACATATGCGTCATGGTTCGAAGGAATCAGCTATGAAGGCTCATACGCAGCGGGTGAGCTCCTCGTCACAAGACATGTCGACGGCGACGGGCGTGTGAGCGAGTCGTTCTCGGACAAGGAGGGACGCGAGGTATGCGTCAGGAGATACGCCACGCCGGCCGTGGCCGCGAGCACGTACAAGGTCTATGACGAGCGCGGCGCCCTCGCATGGGTCATCACTCCGGAGGGAAGCGAGGCCATAGGGGCCAGCCCGGCCGCCATGTCGGACGAGGCGGTGATCAGGTGGTGTTACATCTACACCTATGACAGGTGGGGAAGGATGATATCCAAGACGGTTCCCGGACACGGGACGGAGCAGATGGTCTATGACAGGGCGGGAAGGGTCGTGCTCTGGCAGGACGCCAACCTCCGCCAGGACGGCCAGTGGCGCTACACGACATACAGCATCTTCGACGACGTGACCGCGACGTACCTTGTCTCGTGCGACTCTGACCGCCAGAGTCTTCAGGAGATGTTCCCTGTCGACTCCCAGAGCACGTTCCGTCTCAACTCATACGTCAACACGAGGCTCTCCGTCACGCATTACAACGAGCAGGGGCTGTTCGCCACATTATCATCCGTCAGCTTCGCTGCTGAACCGGGCGTGGTGAACCAGGCGGAACTGTCTGACGCCCCTAACAGGAAGTGCCACGAGGAGATGATACTGACAGGGTCTCAGGACGTCACCGTCAGCAGGAACTACTATTACGACCGCGAGGGCAGGGTCATACAGGTCGCCGAGAGAAACCACCTGGGCGGCATCAGCAGGACCAGCTTCCGCTACGACCGCGCCGGGAACGTGCTCGAGAGCGTCGAGCGTCACACCACCGGAGGGTCGGACACGAGTGACGACGTCAAGCACAGCCTCTTCCAGTACGATGGCCGCGGGCGTCTGATCTATGAGTGCTCCACCCTCAATAACGGCGAGATAGCCTCGGCGGAGTACACCTTCAACCGTATCGGACAGAGCGGAGGAGCCATTCTCGGAGACGGTGAGTACGGCGTCCGCGAGAACCTGGAGTACACATTGCAGGGATGGCTCGGACGCAAGACGGCCTCGTCATACGCCGGCGTGACCCTGTTCCAGGAGGAGCTTCGATATGACGCCCCGTCAGGAGGAACCCCTCTTTACACGGGTAACATATCCAGCGTCAGCGTGACCCATATGGGATCACCGGCCCTGACGCGCATGTTCAGCTATGACGGCATGGGGCGCCTGATGGGCTCGGAGAGCGATGGTGACACTCCTCTGACGAGAAGACGCCTGTGCGAGAGCGGGATAAGCTACGACAGGAACGGGAACATGCTCTCGCTCCAGAGGTTCGCCGAGGACGGGACCGCCATCAATGACTACACCTACACGTACGACGGTAACCTTCTGAGCGGAGTCGACGACGCGGCGGACGGACAAAGCTTCTCTTTCATCTACGACGCCAACGGAAATCTCACCGCCGACGGCATGAGAGGATTGCAGATATCGTATAATTTCTTAAATTTGCCTTCATCCGTAACGAACGCCGGCATGAGGACCTCCACAGAATACACATACACCTCCGACGGAGTCAAGTGCTCCGTCATGCGAGGCCTGATGTCCGGCCAGGTGTATCTTGGCAGTCTCGTGTACAAGGTGGTGCCAAGGTTGGCCGGAGGCGTCGGAGGTCACGGCGGCCACGCTTTAGTCCCGGACTACAGTCTTGAGAGCGCATCCTTCGGCAAGGGACGCATCGTGGGTGAGGGCGGATCATTCGTGGCGCGCTACTTCATCACCGATCATCTGGGCAGCACTTGCTGCGTGACCCATGGCGAGGAGGGAGACGACATTCCTGTCTATGAGCAGAGCCTGTACTATCCTTTCGGCATGCGCGTCGACGCCCCTATGAGCGGGGACGTATGCGCCCCAATGACGGTGGCCAACCGCTGGCGCTTCAGCGGAAAGGAGGAGCAGACCCTCATGGGCGAGGACCTGCTGGACTTCGGGGCCAGGTTCTACGACTCGAGACTGGGCCGCTGGACAACCACCGACCCCCTCGCCGAGAAGTACTACGGCATCTCGCCCTACGCCTACTGCGCCGGCAATCCGGTAGCGTTTGTCGATCCGGACGGAAGAGATTTTGACCCTAGGACAGAAAAAAAGGCCAACCAAATTCAGAAAAGTATAAATAAAAGGGTCACTGCTCTGGAGAAAAAAGCTACAAGACTAGAATCTAAGGGAAAAGACGCAGGGGAATATCGTGCAAGAGCTGAATCGTTGACGGGAGCATCTGTAGCGATTGACAAGATGAGGACGGACGATAAAAACACTTATACCTTCGCTAGTGTCTTCAGTAAAACGGCCAGAAAGTACGGCATGACTAAACCTGAGACCGTTGGGATAAAAGGTACAACGACAGTTGTTCTTGCCTACGAATCCCGCGGGGATCTTATTCATGAAATCATTCATGGCGGACAGAGCGCTCAAGGTTCCCTGAATGTCTACACCAAAAGAAATTACAATGTCGAACACGAAGTGGAGGCTTATAAGGCGCAATTTTCATGGGAAGGACATTCTGTGTATTATAGTCTTAACTCGTACAACCGCTTTTTAAGCGATGCAGCTTCAGGAAAATTCAATATTCCAGAAGTATTCTATATTCCAGAAGTATTCTATATTAAGCATGTTTATTCCATTGAAGGCATTAACAATGACATGGTAAAAGATATAGGAGAACGGAGAGGCAATTTTCTTATACCGTTGTATAATTTTTAAATATATGCTGATACTCATAACAACTTTACTTGCTGGGCTTCTGTCCACAAACCCATTCGTGGGACAAACCTATTATCTGGTAGGAAACTCCAAAGCGGGATTAAATGCGACCTTGTCTTTTAAAGACGATTCACTTTGTTTTTTTACACAGTGGATTGAGCCGGATGAAAGGAGAATAACCCAGACCTGTTCTTATTCAGTTTATGACTCATACTTGATATTGGACAGGATAGACGGGGATTACGATTTTAAGCAGACAGCCGTGCTTGCCCCGTGGGAGATTTCAGTAGCGGCGGATTCCGCTCGGATCGAATGTCACATTAAAGAAAGATGGAAGAAGCTATCAAGATTCCCTCCTCATATGGGTACATGCCAGAAGTATAAAGAACAGTGGGAGCATATCCGAAAATGTGTGATGGCTATTTCTGCCGAAAGATTTGAGTATAAGGACGTATGGGACACTTTGGTAGGTTCCCGTAATGTCTATTTGTCTCCTAGAAATGACACAGTGTTGATTGGACAAAAAGGATTAATCTATAATAAAGAAATTCCTAGGAGGAATGGTTTTTATGTTGATGAAGTCAAGGGAACATGTGTCATGACGTATTTTTTTAGCAAAAAGAAATTAACGTTCTTGCAGTGGTATAAAAAAAACAGGAAAGAATGGGGAAGCCAGATCGACCAGAACATTAATAGCCTAAAATCCTTTGAAGACTGATAGCAAACTGTGATTTTCTCTCAGCGGAGCGCCCCTGACAACCAGGGACTCCGCTGAGTTTTTTACTCGCATCAGGTTACGACTTTGGCGGGAATCCTATATAGGTCTCCGACTAGCAGTCAGCTTTACTTCCAGAGCATGGTCATAAAATCCCGACAGAAGGACGTCCAGTTGTTCCATTGGTGGCCGCCCTTGGAATAGACCGTCTCATAGTCATAGCCGCGCCTGTCCAGGTAGCGGCAGTATCGCTTGACGGCGGGGTAGAAAAAATCCGTACGGCCGATCATAAGGATATATAATTCCGGCGGGGAAGAAAATTGCGAGGTCTGCTTGCGTTTCAAGCCGTGATAGAACCCATGATGGTCTCCAGGACACAGAACCGTGTGGATCATCGGGGAAAACATTCCGACATAGCCGAACGTATCAGGAGAATTCGCTGACAGAAACAGACTCTGCAAGCCTCCGATCGATAGTCCGGCAACCGCACGAGAGTCTTTCTCCGGGATAGTCCGGAAAAGGCTGTCCGTGACGTTTACTATGTCCTGAATAAAGAAGTGCTCGACGGTTCCATTTATCTCAAAAAGAGATTCGAATGCCCCCTTCATGCGTCCTTTGCCATAATCCCTGTCCGACTTGTACTGATTCATATTCGGGAGAACGACTATTGTAGGCTCCATCGCCCCGCACATTGTCAGGCTGTCTATATCTTTAAGCACCTCTCCGTTATTTATCCAGGCATTCTCGTTGCCCCTTGCGCCATGTAGCAGATAAAGCACCGGATAGGCCCTGTCCGAGTTGTCATAATCCTTCGGCAAATAGACATAAGCTCTTCTCAGGGTCAATCCAGGCTGGGAAGATTTGAAGAAAACCTCTGTCAATTTCCCCTCCGGATGGTAGTCGCTTGAGGGCATAGGATAGGACTCATTGGCAGAATAACGGCCCACGGCGCACGACGAGGTGACAAATATCCCGCAGAAAACGGTCGCGACGACGCGGATAACATCGGGAATATGACTCCTACTCCATCGCATCCTGATACATCTTTATTATAGCATCTGTACTATTGGAGATATCGTATTTCTTGACACTCTCCGCATACCTAAGGGACATCTGGGCCCTCTCCTGAGGATGTTCAATCCACCAGTCTATCCTTTCGGCCAATGCCTTGGCATCTTTTACAGGGAACTTGCTACGCTCATCGAGGGCGAACTGCGAAGTAGCGACCTGAGGTCCTTGAGCGATCACCGGTACAGCACCGCTACGCAGGGCCTCCAGGCACGAGAGTCCCTCGACTTCCACCCACGCGCAGTGTACATACAGATAGGCGGAAGCCGCGAGACGGTTCAACTCCTCGTGGTCATAAAACCCGAATACCGGTTCATGAGCAAGCACTCCGGACTCCACAAGATGGGCGGCAAAGGACCTGTATTTTTTCTCCTTCGGACCCTTTCCGGCAAACACCAAACTGATTTCCCTCGAATGACGGGAGTACTTTATCGCCTCCAGCAGGGTGTCCTGGGATTTTTCGTTCGAGAGTCTGCCGGTGCAAAGAATCCTATATGGAGGACGTGGCTGGGCAGTGTTCTCAAGAGAGCGTCCGCAATTCAGGTCTATGCCGTTTGAGATTACGCGTAGTTCAGATTTGAACCCGCATCGGACGAGGTGTTCGCGGACACTCTCAGCGGGGCACTGCACAATCTTACACTTGTCGAAAACAGAGCGACGCCACCATTGCGTAACCAGATGGTTGATGAATCTGGCGTTACGCATGCCCAGGTTCGCCATAATATTCTCGGTGTAAAGATGGAAGGTGCCCACACAAGGTTTCCCTAGCTCAGCCGCTATTCTGGCAGCCGTTATCTCCAGCGGAAAAGCCTCTTCCAGGTGTACGACATCGGCCCATTTGATGGCCTCTTCGATCATCTTTTTGTCGGTCTTCGCATACCGGAAACCATTGCTGTAAATTATTTTCTCAAAGAAAGGGAACTTGAAATGTTTCAGTTCGTAATATGGCCTGGGGCCATCTGGGTCGGGGTTTTCGCTGGCCATAAGCCGAGCTTGGACTCCCCTGTCCGACAACTGCTTACAGAGTTTCAGTATGGCTGTGCACATGCCGTTGCCCCTGTTGTAAGCATTGTTGCATACAATCAGAATCTTCATTTTTGGTTAAATAAATCTTATTCGCGGGGGCAAAGATAGCAAATTTCAATCGTACGGAGTCTGACAGAAGAAGAATTTTAGTCATATTCTTTCATGAGCATTTGAATTTATTTTCAATAAAAATAGTATATTAGCACCCACTATTGATGTGCCACAAGTTATTGATACATATTAACATCTATATATGAAAAAACTTAAAATCACTGCTTGCTTTCTGGCCATAGCATGTCTCTCCTGCCAGAAAGAAATCCCATTTGACAATCTGGACTCTGTCGATTCTGAAAACGAAATCACTATTTTCAAGGCAGAGTGCGAGTCCCAGGAAACAAAGACATACTCTGACCAAGACGGACA
>JAKSJJ010000052.1 GCA_024398335.1 Bacteroidales bacterium
TTCATGTTTCCTGACACAGTAAAATGTGCAAAAAGTGCAAAAACGCACACTTTTCTGAGTCAGCGGAGCGACATACCTCGGTCAAGTGGGCGAGGGCTACGACACGAAATCAGACCTCGCCCGCACATGAAAAAAGGAGACCGACCTTTAGAGGCGATCTCCTTTGACTTTTGCGAAATAAGATTTCATCAGTTCAGCACAGGACTGATGACAAAATTGAACTCGTATTTGTCAGGTTTGACCATATACTCCTCACGTGGACTCTCTCTCCAAGAGTTGACGCAACCAAGTCCCATCTGCACGAGATCCACGTTCACATGCGTGATACCGTTAGCCCTGTCGTTCTCATATGCGAGCTTCTTAAGATCAAGGGAGTGTACCTGATTCTTAGGGTTCTTGTCTCTCTTGTCTCCATCACGATATGCGAGATCAAGGTCCTTGCGGCTAAGCGGCAAAGCGGAAGCGCTGAAAAGCTTATCCGAGGTGAACTTGAGTCCCCAGCCACTGTCATCAAGAACAGCGAAACTTGACAAAGAGCTGTGAGTACCAGACTCCTGAGGCCTTACGTAGCCCCAATGATACTGCTCGCTCACGCTCTGGACATAACGGCTGATAATACCTGAACTCTCGCGGTCCGCATAGCACTCATGAGGGCCCTTGCCGAAGAAATCAACAGTATTGCAGTAGCCTGGCATTGTCATCTCGACACCGAAACGGAACATATACGCGCTCTCCTTGACAGAAGTCATCTTCTGGCAGACCTCGATGGAACCGTCCGCATGTACAAGGCTCTCGACCTGGACAGAGGCAAGACCCTTCACATCATATTTTGAGACCACCTTCCATGCGTCCGGAGCCTCGCTCACCTCACAACTTGTGAGTTTGAACTCAGGCCAGAGCCAGCGCTTCATCGTAGAATAAATCTTAGCGCCCATATCATTCTCAGTCACCGCACGGCCAAAGCAAGGCATCAAAGGCTCACGCACGAACTCCTCGCCGCCGAGAGTATATCCGCAAAGAGCACCGTCAGCGGTGTCAAAAGAAGCCGTCCATTCCGCGCTGCGATCCATGCCCACGCCTTTATAATCAGACATGCCTGAGAATATCACGACACTGCCCTCCTTATCCATTGATGGACGTCCCTGAGGCGCTACGAACGCTTTCGCCTGCGCACGGGCGATCTCTATCTGATCGTAAGCCACGACGCTTCCGGCCGGAAGAAGGCCGTCCCTAGTACGAAGCCTGTATGAGACATTGAGGTAGATATTATGTCCCTCAAGGCTTTCGCCATATGCCTGCTCGATGGCTTTCATATCGTAGCCAAGCGAAATGCTCTGGCGCCCCTGCGGAGCTACGGTGAAATTGGTCGTTGAGCCGCTAAGCACAGCCTCGCCGTCCACCTCTACGCTCCAGTCCATAGCGTAGCGCGAAAGATTGATAAAGAAGTTCTCATTATAGAACTCCACCTTACCGGCAGCAGCCTCCTGAGCGGTCGCCGAGGTCAGAATCGACCTATATTGATATGCCACTTCGTATGCGTGAGGATGGAGACTGCGGTCAGCCGCGATGATACCGTTACAGTTGAACGAGTTGTCGGTAGGGTCATAGTCGTTAAAGTCTCCTCCGAACACGAAAATATGGTCAGAGCCTGTCACAGAGGCGTCGCTCGGCCACCAGAGCGCCTGATCCTGGAAGTCCCAGATAAAGCCGCCCTGAAGCTTAGGATATTTCCTGTAAAGATCCCAATACTCCTTGAATCCACCCATGGAGTTACCCATGGCATGAGCGTACTCACACTGAATCAGAGGCCTAGGATCATCACCCTGAGCATATTTCTCGCAACGCTCATAAGTGGCGTACATAGGACAGAAAATATCAGTGTTCCTCTCCAGCTCAGCTCTCTCGTACTGAACAGGCCTAGTGGTATCGAAGGCCTTGAGCCAATCGTAGCACTTGACAAAGTTAGGACCGTTTCCAGCCTCGTTTCCAAGGCTCCAGAAAGTGATTGAAGGGTGGTTGATATCTCTGTGGACCATGCGTGAGACGCGGCTGAGATGAGCCGCCTCGAACTGCTTGTCCTTCGCGAGGGTCTGGGCACCATATCCCATACCATGAGACTCAATGTTCGCCTCAGCGACAACATACAGGCCATACTCGTCACAAAGCTCCAGCCAGCGAGGGTCATTAGGATAGTGACATGTACGTACAGCGTTGATATTGAGCTGCTTCATGATCTTTATGTCACGGATCATGTCCGCCTCACTTACTACATAACCCTTGTAAGGGTCAAGCTCGTGACGGTCCGCGCCCTTGATAAGGATAGCCTTACCATTGACAAGAAGCTGTCCGCCCTTGATTTCTATGTCACGGAATCCCATCTTCATGCGTACCTTGTCACAGACAGCGCCATCAGCGTTAAGAGCGGTGACGGTCAGATCATAAAGGTTAGGAGTCTCAGCTGACCACCTGTCAGGGAAACTGAAAGTACCGTTCGCTACAGCCTCATAAAGGTCCTCGGAGTTTTTCTTTTCGTTTACCTGGGCGGTGACAGTCTTACATGTACCCTTGGATGATTTAATCTCGAAAGAAAGGGTCTTCACGCCCTTTGTCGCAAGAGACTTAATAGAGAACGAACCGTCAGCGGAAGCCTTCACTATGTTCACGTCCTCGATTCTGACCTTCGGACGAGAAAGCAGGTAAGTGTCTCTCGCAAGGCCGCAGAAACGCCAGAAATCCTGGTCCTCGAGATAGGTTCCGTCACACCAGCGGAATATCTCCAATGCGATGGTGTTCTCGCCCTGACGCACGGCCGAGGTGATGTCAAAACGAGCCTCAAGCTTACTGTCCTGGCTATATCCTATCTCCTTTCCATTGACCCAGACCCTGACATTTGAGGTGGCGCTGCCGATGCAAAGGATAACATCCGAACCTTGCCACGAAGAGTCGAGGGTGAAGCAGCGGCGATACTGACCTACATAGTTATGTTCTGTAGGAGGAATCGGCGGATTATTCGTATAATGGCCATGCCAGGCATAACCTATATTCTTATAAAGAGGGTCGCCGTAGCCGTTGAGCTCCCACATTCCCGGAACAGGCATACTGTCCCATGCGGAATCATCACATGACTCCTTGAAAAAATCCAGGCTGCGTTGTCCCGGAGTCTCATACCAGCGGAATTTCCACACGCCATTCAATGACAGCGTCTTGTCATCCGTAGCGAAAGAAGCCCTCATAGGCAATCTTCCACGTTCAAATACAGCGGGATTTTTCCAATCCTCCGCGGAGCTTTTCTTCGCCGCCGATGCCACCCCGCTCACAAGCAGGAGCGACACCATACAGGCGCAGAAAGCGATCTTCTTCACAAATTTCATAAAATCTACTTTAGTTAATAGTTTCGGACAAATTTACACAAAAAAACAGACTCCCCAATGCTGGGAAGTCTGTCCAACGAATAATAACACACTATAAAAACCTTTTATCAAAGATTATTCCGCTGCGAAATAGCATGTACCAGCCCCATTTATCGTGTGATAGCTGTTATTTGAATAACTCCACAGATGAGACCCATAATTATCAGCCGTAAGTTCCGTTCCGTTCTTTGAACCACCGACGCCGACCTTGCTGAGATTACAGTTGACATAAGTTCCACCGCCAAGGGCTGAGAAAATGATTCCGGCACGGCCAGGGCTACTGATAGCGCCAGTGCTTTTGCTGTCGGAAATATTGAGGACAAAACGCGCATTCGTATCCCCGCTGCCGACAAACTGACCGATGAGGCCTGCAGCGTAGTTATCGGAAGCGATTGAACTGCTCACCACCACATCTCCCCTATTCTCACTGCCGCTGATAGTAAGATTCTTTGTACCGTAACCGACTATACCACCGACTGGATTCCACTGGTTCGCCGAGGTCACATTAACGGAAGCTGTGTTGACATTCGCGTTCATGACAGTACCCGGAGCTCCGACTTTAGCGACTATACCAGCGGCGCTGATACTGCGTCCGACGGCCAAGATTTCACCGTTATTTACATTACCGCTGATTTCAAAAGCGACAGTACCGTAAGTGTAGCCTGCGATACCGCCAAGACGAAGTTCTACATCAGTTCCAGCCAAGTCCAGATAAACCTTTCCGTTATTGATATTATTTGTAAGGGTAAGTTTAACCTTCATTACATCGCCGCTGACATCCTGGGTGAGTCCGAGAATACCTCCAAGAGTAGTGACAGCTGTAGGTTTTGTAGCAAGGGTAATATCCGCGTTGTTTGTACAAGCGTCAACTTTAAGAGCGCCAGTAGATCCACGCTGGACATAAGCCACGATTCCACCTGCGGCGATAAGTCTCTGAGTAGAATTGATTACTGTTGAGTTCACTATGTTCTTGACCTCAGAAGCATAAGAGGCGTAGCTCTGATAGAAGCCTACAGCTCCACCGGCATAAGCTGAATATGCATTATAATTCATATTGAGGGTTCCAGCCGATGTGCCGCCCACAATATTACCGCCCTGCATGATGCCGACAAAACCACCCACAGCCTCCATCTTGGCGTCATTATTCGTCACCGTGCCGGTAAATGAGCAATCCTTTACAGTCTCGCCGTTTACAATGTTATTGTGCATACGGCCGACAAGTCCTCCGGCCATGTGTGTATTGGCTCCCGTATTGTTATCGAGGGTAACTGTTCCGGCGAACTCACAGCCGATCATCTTACCGCTAGACTCGATACAACCTACAAGTCCGCCGATTCTGTTGCCCGAATCATTAGCCGAGTGATTCACCGCGATGAAACTCTTCACGTTTTCCATCGTTCCCTGAAGATCAGAGACAACACCGCCAAGATAACCGGCGGCTGTTCCTGTATAGGTCACGTTAGAGACGCCATCATAGTTCACGCCATCAGCTGAGCCAAGAACGACGTTCTTTAAAACAGCACCCGCAGGCATGTTTCCGATGAAACCGACACGACCGCCAGATGAGATCTTGATTCCGGAAATCTTGTGGCCTTGACCATCAAGAGTACACTTAAAAACTACCGGAGTCCATGCCGCATCGCTCAGATCGATATCAGCAGCGACCTTCACGACATCAGACGCGGTATAAACCGCGCTGTTTTTCGCGAAGTTCCTCATATCTTCCGCATTTCTGATAACATAAGGTATCTTCACGGCGCCATCAGTGTTCAGCGTCCTGATATATCCAAGTTTGAATTCTGATGACTTGCTGGTCTGCACAAGGTTCTTTCCGTCAGCGAGATTGAGCGAAAGCCTGAATCCTTTCTCGAAGGTCGTAGGCAGAATAGAGAAATAATAATCTCCAGGAGTGAAAGTATCAGTGGAAGACTTAATGGTCACTTTCTGAAGTGAACCGGCCTCAGGCATACCTCCAACCTCGGCAGAAGAAACTCCGGCTATCATCTCGTCGTTAAAGCCCTCCATAGTGACAGACTGGATGTCTGAGTCTTCTATGTGAAGTTTAACCAATGACACCTCGTTCTTGAAAGCGAAAGCGCCATCAATAGCCTCCGCGAGGCAAATCAACGCCTGAGGAGATACACCGTTGGCATCAACGATCTGCTCGGTAGGCAGGGTGAAGGAGATTTTTCCAGCGGAAGGGAAAGCCTCTGACGCCGCGGAATAAGGATATACAGCCTGGAATGATGTCGCAAGAGCGTCAACCGTACCGATAAACTCAGCAGTGTTTCCGCTACATGACTTGACGGTAAACTTGTTTACAGAAGTGCCGTCATATACGGCGATTTCGTCGGTCTGCTGCCAGTTAACCTTGACCCCATCCAATGTAGCCTTTGTATCTGCAAGGGTCGCTGAAAAGGTCTTCTCGACCTTTCCTCCCACTGGAGCGTTTTCAATTTCTTTTGTACAGGAAGCAAAGATGGTCAGAGCCATCGCGATGATAGTAATTGTCTTTTTCATAATCATTTCCTCCTACATCTCCAGATCGGTATCTTCAACAAAATCATCTATTGTCGCGCCTTTCTGCGCTGAGCCGGACAAAATAGCCGTCTCGTAATGAATAATCTCCTCTTTGATAGAGGGCGAAACATACGTTTTCTTGTTCATAAGATTATTTAGTGTTATTTGGTCAATTAATTCGCCGCATAATAGCATGTGCCAGAGCCGGATACCGCATGATACGTGTTGTTTGTATAACTCCAAAGGTGAGAACCATAGTTCTCCGCCGTGACAGCGGTTCCATTTTTTGAGCCTCCGACACCTACCTTGTCAAGATTGCAATTCACGTATGTGCCACCACCAAGGGCGGAGAAAATAACGCCCGCGCGGCCGGGACTGCTGATCGCTCCAAGGCTCTTGCTATCCGATATGTTAAGGACACATCTGTTATTTGTATCACTGCTTCCGACAAACTGGCCAATGATTCCCGCGGCATAATTATCTGAAGCCACGGTACTGTTTATCACCACATCACCATGATTCTCACTGCCGATAATGCCGAGGTTTTTATTAGAATATCCGACAAGACCTCCGGCGAGACTCCACTGATTCGTTGATGTGACATTTACCTCACCCTTATTGACATTGGCGTTCACGCTTGTTCCCGGCGCGGAAAGTCTCGCCACGATGCCGCCCGCGCTGATGCTCTTACCGACTCCGATGACTGCTCCGTTATTGACATTCCCGCCTATTTCAAATGCTACAGTACCACACAGATAACCGGCGATACCACCGATTCGAAGTTCAGCATTGGCTCCGGCGATGTTCATGTCTATCTTTCCATTATTGACATTATTGGTTACTGTAAGTTTCACCTTCATCACATCTCCGCTCACATCTTGAGTCAATCCAACTATACCACCAAGACATGTGAGTCCGGTAGGGGCAGTCAGTATTTTAATGTCAGCGTTATTTGTACATCCGTCAACCTTAAGAGCGCCTGTGCTGCCTCGCTGAACATATGCCACGATACCGGAGGCGGCGAATAATCTCTGGGTTGAGTTGATGACAGTCGAGTTGACACAGCCGGACACCTGTGATGTATAAGCTGACGCGTAGCTCTGGTAGAACCCTACGAAACCGCCGGCATAAGAGTAGAAATTGTTGTAGTCCATATTGATGACTCCGGAAGACTCACAATCCACTATGCTTCCGCCCTGCATGATTCCTACGAATCCGCCCACGGCCTCCATCTTCTGGTCCGTATTGTTGATTACGCCTGTGAACTTGGTGTCCTTTATGGTTTCAGCATTCGCCAGTCCGTTATGCATACGTCCGGCGATACCGCCAGCCATATGCGTAGCTGAACCGTTATTGTTTGCCAAAGTCATGGTTCCCGCATATTCACAACCTATGATTCTACCATTCTGGTTGATGTTGCCGACGAGACCACCGATTCGGTTGCCAGGGTCGTTGGACGAATGGTTTACAGACATGAAACTTTTCACATTCTGGAGTGTTCCCAGACAGTCTGAGACCACACCGCCCTGATATGCGGCCGCAGTACCCGTATATGTGACAGCGGATGTACCATCATATGTATTTCCGTCAACTGAGCCAAGTATGATGTTCTTAAGCACGCCTGTTGGCTGAAGCGTACCGATGAAACCACAACGAGAGTTTGTAGTTGTGACATTGATACCGGAAATCTTATGTCCCATGCCGTCGAGAGTACATGAAAGATTAAACGGAGTCCAGCTCTCGCCCCCCAGATCGATATCAGCAGCTATACCCACAAGTTCGTCCGCGCCATAACCGGATGCCACCTTAGCAAACTCTCTCAGTTCATCAGCGTCATGGATAAAATTACGGATCCACACAATATCCTTTGCGGCATCCGTAAGATCCAGCTGGGAAGTCCTTGACAACTCAATAGGGCTGTCTACAGTGACCTGGACTCTCTGAGCGTCATCCTCATAAGTAATCACGAGACCATCTTGAAGGTGCACGGGGAGAGTACATACATTATAATCTCCGGCGCTGAATCCCGCTCCTTCCTCCGAAGGTAACAAGGTTACGGATTTTATAGAGGCATTCTGCGCCACCTCTCCCGCAGTCACAGTACATGCGCCGGAAAGAGCACCGTCACCGATGGCGGTAATAGTCACTTTCCTGGCCCCTCCAGGGACCGAGACAACGATCATAGATGCGACATTACGGAACTGAAGGTGTCCGACCTTGTCAGCTACCGCCAAACTTATAAGGGCGTCAGCATCCGTAGGGGACGACTTATCCACTTTCTGCACTTGAGGGAAATCCAATGAGAAAACCCCACCCTGAGGCTGTTCCTCCGGGGCTTTGGAATACGGATACATAGCATAGAACTCGTCACTGCCCTTAGTAACCAATCCCTCAAATATCACATAGCCGCCGTCGATGGATTTAACGGAGAACTCGTTCTTCAAGGTTCCGTCATATACAGCTATTTTATCAGAGGCGGAAAATCGCACAGCGGTTCCTACCAAAGACGCCTTTGTCATATCGGCGACAGATGCCGTGAACTGCTTTTTCATCATGCCCTCGGGCACAACTTCCTCTTCTTTCTGGGGATTATCGTCCGTACGCTCCGGTTTGATATCTGGAGCACAACAGATAAGAATCAAAGAAGCGCAGGCGAGCATCAATATATCTTTTGTCATCTTCTTCATAAAGCAGATATTTATTTGTTGTATTTCAGGCTGATATGATCAAGGCGTACAGGTTGCCATGCGGTTGACGATACAGACCTGAGTCTAATGCAGACATTATCCTTACCTAAGAGAGCATCCGGAAGCGCGAATGTAAAGAACTTGTAACCAGGGAAATTGCTCTCCGTCTGACGGCCTGTATCCGAGCGGTCAAGCTGGCCGTAAAGGTCAAACTCAGATCCGCTTACCTTAGTCCATGAAGAAGCGCCTACTCCGTCTGAATACTCAATCACGAAGGTGGTTTTTCCATTTGTGATATTCATTATTACTTGGAGAGAGAGTTTTCCGGAGATATCCTTTGTCGAGATTCCGTCAATATAGAAATACTGCGAATCGTTCCATGGCCTTGAGTTGAATGCGCCTCCATTTACACGGCCATAGTAACCATTGCTGACAGTGCCGTACCATCCGTCGTCGTCATTTGATAGATTCACGTCACCGCGGAATGAGTCCTGATAGCCAAGAACATTGTCCGAATAAACCCTGGCGAACTTTGTATTGCCGGACTTGTTCAGCACAGTTGAGGAATTACCCTTGAGAAGACCGCCGTCCGGATTATACTTTTCCATATCCACAATGGCGCTTCCAGCAGATTCCGGATTGGTCAACTTAGCGTTACAATCCCACTCCGCTATAACAGTTGACACATCATTGGACGATTGATCAAGAGCCAGGTCGGCTTCAGATAAAGGAACAATACAAAGCACGTCATCCTTGATGTCAAAGCAACTGAGCTTCACTCTAAGCACGAGTCCTGTTATTGTTCCGGAGCCGGCAGGGAGAGTCTTATGAGCCCAAGGAGCTCCAAGTGCGGTAAGCATGTACATGCTGTCGCCGTTCTTATCTCTTACCGGAACAGGATAATATCTGTAGTAGAACGGGAAGGACTTGACGAAGAAATCATAAGCCTTCTGTGTCTCGTTTCCAGGCCAGCAAGTCTTGAAATTGGTGTATGCTCCGGCAGGAAGAGCCACCTCGACATCCGACAGTGTCACGACGCTGAATACATCCGACTCCGTAAGAGAGCCTATCGCCTTGACAGGCGCG
>JAKSJJ010000053.1 GCA_024398335.1 Bacteroidales bacterium
GGTACGGTTACCCGTACGTCAGTTTAGCAAACTGGTGGTTTCAGCCACTCACCCACCTCACCAATGGGCATTTGCCAAATACGTTCGATAGGAACGGGAATGCAAATATACGATTATTTTTTGTTTTACAAGGAAATCGTCCCCGAATTTCTTATTTTGTTAAAAGTTCTATGTTCGAACGCTCGATTTCCGAGAGATCATTCTCGCTGATTTCGAAAAGGGGAGCATACCATGCCTGATACAGGAATTGTTTCCTTACGGCCTTGTCAGCGAAGGCGTGGGCGTGACGGGCGTAGATCTCGTTGATCATGTATTTTTTCTCCTTAGCGGTCTTGAAGGCGAGGTCTTTTTCCGTAATGAGACGCTCTGAGAGCTCAGGGTATTTTCCAGGAGTGCCCTCAATGACCACTTCAGCGAATTCTCCCGTCTTTTTATGCTTGGAGTCAAATTTCTTTTGTGCCTTCTCCGAAACTTTCATCGCGTTTTTCGCCGAGGCGTTCTTCCCTCCGGTCAAAGTCGCGCTTACCAACATCCACCTCTCTCCGCTTTTGGCGAAGGTCATCTGGGTACCGTATTGTTTGTCGTTAGGCTCTCTTGTATAGGTGACTTTTGACGGAGACTCCATCTTGAAGCTTCCATTCGATGTGAGGTCTTCAAGGTCGGGGTATATCCAGAAATCTTTTGTGTACCAACCGCTATACTGCGAGTCGCCCGAGCCGGAAAGGTTGTCAAGTTTTCCCAGAGGGAACTGGATATGAGAGAGCTGCCACTCCTTGTCAGCGCAGAAATTTCTGATAAAGACAGCGAATTCGCCTTCGTAGTTTTTCTTTACGACGGATTCTGTCTTTGACGACTCTTTATCGTGGGAAGAAAAGGCGAACCACCCGCCAGCGCCTACCGCGGCTATCGTCGCGGCGCAGGCTAATGCGATAATTGATTTTTTCATACAGAGCTAAAACTCTGCAAATATAATGCTAACGGCTGGTTTTATATTCAACAGTGTTGCCATCTCCGCTCATTGTCACCCAGTCGATAGTCTTTCCTTCGCACATGATATCCACCTGGATGGTGCCATAGATTGTATTGGCGAGGGTCATGCCTGACCTGAAATTAACGGTCATCACATCGTAGAAGACAACGGTGTAGCCGGGATTCGTGATGTCCACGCTGCCGTTTTTAAGCGATGTGAGGCTGCTAAGCGATCTACCTGGAGAAGACGCTTCTGTGTCCTCTATCTTTTTGTCACACTGAACGGTAATGACAATGTCGTTGCTCTCGGAGATTTCTTTCACGATGAACTTGCAGTCTTCATTGACCCAGACATTCTCCGCGGTCTTTGTCAGCCCTATTTTCCAAGGATCGCCGTCTTCAAGGAAGGATTTGCCATTTGTGAAGATGTCCTCCATCCAGCCGTCGATATGGTATGAGTTGTCGTCAAGATTGTGAATCTTGCTCCTGAGCACAGAGAAGCGCCCATCGTTTTTTTTCTGCTCGGGGGTAGCCTTGATATATTCATCCACAAGAAGGCAAGTCGATATCTTTGATGCGCTGTTACAGAAGCAATCGCCCATTTTCATGACAGCGTATTTGTGTAGGTCGTTAGGACTTATCTGGCGTTTATCCTCTTCGAAAAGGCGGCAGGAGCAAAGCGCCGTGGCGAAGATAAGAAGGAATATGATGTTCTTTTTCATGATAATCTCTTTTAGAATTTATAGCCTACACCTGCCATTCCGCCGCAATACATGGTGCCGACACCAAGCTCAGCGAATCCGAATACGTGTCCTTTGCCGAAACGTACTCCGATGGGCACGAGCTGGACTGCGGGAATTACTCTGGCATCCCACACGCCTACTCCGGCCAAAGCTGTCGCATAGAGATTTACCGCAGGGTTGTGGAGCCATCTGAACCTAGCTCCGCCCAGAAGCTGAAGATCGCCGTTTATTATCGTTTCGTTGGAGTTCAAGGCCGGATCTTTCTGTTTTTGCCAGCAAAGGTTTCCGCTTAATACCACAGGGATGCTGACCCATTTCTTGATAGGAAAATCAGCGCTGAACATAAGAGCTCCTGTCGAGTATGAAGATCCATTTCTTCTTCTGTAAATGTCATTCAGGCTGTTGCCGTCTGGCCCGATTACATCGCCTTTGCGGAAAAGAAAGGCTTTTTCCAGAATTAAAGGATATCCACCCCATCCGAATCTTATCTCGGGGCGTTTTGAGAAATATACACTTTCTTCTTTGACGTCAAAGGCGCCGCTTTCGTCTTGAGCTTGACCCAGCGCAGGGAACAAAAAAACAAGCGCTGCCGCCGTAAGGATATATTTAAAAGATAACTTCATGATTTAAAGGTAATAATAGGAGTGGAAAGTCGGCTTGTTTTCTATTATTTTCTCATATCCTTTGCCGTCGGAGAGGGTTGTTTTTTCCGGGGTGAACATGGCGTTGACGGTACATGGCTCGGGGAGTCCCGCCCAAGGAGCGTTGTTGAAGGAGCCGGTGCACTTATATTCGAACCTCAGCGAACCCTCTGAAGGATAGAACTTTATCTTGTCATTTTGAGGCATGCCGATAGAGAAACTCTCTCCCAGGCAGCTGACCTTTACCATATATTGGCTATATGGATGTGTATAGCTGAACTCCAGGTTGGTGAAAGTGATTTTGTCATTCTCCACATAGGCGTCGCATTCGTGTTTATACCTGTAGTCCTCAAAGCCTTTGTTTCTCTCGTCGTAGTGGTAGCTGTCGGGATTTCCTTTGACCGCGCTGATGTGGTAGTGGTGGTCTGATGTCACGCTGACCTTGATGTTGTGACAAATGCTGAGCCCTATCCAGCCCCTGTTATGCTCGGCGGACACGAGGTAACTTCCGTCCTCTTGAAGGACGACTTTTCCAAGCGCCAGGCTATAGCTCTTCATCGAGTCGTAATACAGAAAATCGGGGTTGAAATATTTTTTCACTAGGGCCATGCCGGCTTCTCTGTCAGAGCGTATTTTCTGATATTGATCGAAAACATCCGTCAGAGCTACGGCGCTCACTCCTTCCCGAAGGAACTCATCCCATGTCCACTCTACGAAATCCAGCCGCGGATCTGTCTGGACGACATCCTTGTGGCAGGCGGAAAAACACACACTCATAAATGAAGCCACAAGGGCGAAACAAATAAAACGAAGTTTCATTCTTTACCTTATTATATATAATACGACGTCCCAAAGATACGGACACCATCGCATATATGATGCACGGGCTACGGATTTCGTTGCAATAAAAAACCGCCCCGCATAAATCTGCGGAGCGGTTGATTATCTCTAAGAGATGAGGATTATCTGTACTGAGCGAACTCGATATCCTTCTGTGCTCTTGCTTTGAGCTTGTCGCACTCGTTAGCCTTCTCGAGGTTAGCCTTGACATCGTCAGCCTTGCCCTGGCGAGCAGCTACGATAGCCTTGAGGTAAGCGCACTTAGGGCAGCACTCACCCTCTGCGAGAGCAGAAGCGGCAGCGTCGAGCTGGTTAGTGAGGATAAGAGCGAGGGCCTTGTTGCACTTGCACTCAGAGTTAGCGAGGCGAGAAGCAGCGTCCTGATAGTTACCCTTGAGGATAGCTACGATTCCGAGGTTCTCGTTAGCGGCCTGAGTACCGGCAGCCTTGAACTCCTTCTCAGCGGTCTCGACGTCACCCTCGTTGAGAGCGATTACGCCAAGAGCGTTGTGGTAGTCACCGTCCTGCTGAACTTTCTCAAGAGCGCTCTTAGCGGCAGCGAAGTCACCCTCTTTGATGTTAACGACAGCGATGTTGAACTGAGCACGCTCGCTCTGATATTTCTCAACAGCCTTGTTGTAGAGGTTGAGCTTGTCAGAAGCCTTCTCTACGAGAGTAGCTGCGCGGAGGAGAGCCTCCTCGTCAAGAACGTCGATGTTCTCGTCAACGAGTTTAACGAGCTCCTCGCTGGTGAAGTTCTGGTACTCGACGTTAGCGATGAATCTTGCACGGCGGAGTTCAGGAAGAACGTCGCTTGCGAGAGTCTTATAGACTGCGGACATGTTCTTGATCTCTTTCTCACGGACAGCTGGGTCGTTGTACATAGAAAGAACGCGGATGATGAGGTCTTTGTCCTCGAGGTCAGAAGCACCTACGAGCTCCTGGAAACCTTCCCAGTCCTGACCGATTGAAGAAACCTCAGGAGCGGCTGCGCTGTGGTCCTTGGTAACTTTGTCCCAAGCTTTCTGAGCGCTCTTCGCACGGTTGTCAGAAAGTTTAGCGTTGAGTTCCTCACCACCGTCTGGTGAAGCGTAAGCTACGACAGAGGTGCTGGTGATGGTCTTGCGCTCGTTAGCGTTGATCTCGTCGAGAGCAGCCTGGAAGTCCTTGATAGACGAGCTCTTGAGCTCTTTGCTTCTTACGTCAGCGCTGTTGATAGTGTAAAGGATCTGACCCTCAGCGGTAGAAGGGATAGTCTCCTGATATGCGTCTGCCTTAAGATCTACACGACCCTTGGTGCAAGCGAGCATGTAAGTGCAGTTAGCGCCGTCAGCGACCTTCTTGGTAGGGAGGTCGATGGTCTTGTCCTTCTTAACCTGGAATACGACACCGCGGAGCTCGAGATAGCAGTTCTCCATGCCCTCTACATAGTCGAAGTGTACGTGCTTGGTGATAGTAGCGCCCTCCTCAGGAACAACCTCGTAGTTGTCCTGGACCTTGGTGCCCTGGAACATGTAAGGCTCCATCTTAGCCTCTCCTCCATCGTAAACGATTACAGGAGTAACCTCGAGGATAGCTTTTGGATGGAAGTAATCAGCAGGGTAAGTAACAGTGACGTCAGCGTCGATGACACCGGCTACGACCTCAAGGACTGCAGGGTTGCAGCTTACGAGGACGTTCTCAGCCTGCTCTGCCATCTTCTCAGGGGAGCTACAAGCGACAGCAGCGATACCGAGAAGAGCAGCGGCAAAATTTTTGATACCTTTCTTCATGATGTTTTTATTAGTTAATTGGTTTGTATATTTTGCAAATTTGTCAGTCAAGTCGGATTTAACCGATTTTAACGCGTGCAAATATAATATATATTTTTAGAATATAATCCAAAAAGTGTAACTTTGCAGTGCCATGAATGATAGAGAACTCTTCGCGCTTAAGAATAAATACGACATTGTCGGTAACGACCCCGCTTGGAACAGGGCCTTGGAGATAGCCGTGGCTATCGCCCCCACTGACCTGACTGCTATCATATACGGTGAAAGCGGTGCGGGAAAGGAAGTTTTTCCAAAGATAATACATGACCGCAGCCTCAGGAAAAACGGGAAGTTCTTCGCGGTGAACTGCGGAGCGATCCCGGAGGGAACGGTCGATTCAGAGCTGTTCGGTCATGAAAAAGGAGCATTTACCGGAGCCATCGAGACAAGAAAAGGCTATTTCGAGGAGGCTGACGGAGGTACTCTTTTCCTTGACGAGATAGCGGAATTGCCTCTTACCTCCCAGGCGAAGCTTCTAAGGGTGCTCCAGTCTGGAGAATTCATCCGTGTAGGTTCCTCGAAAGTCCTGAAAACAAATGTAAGGGTGATCGCGGCCACGAACGTGGATCTTATGGGAGCCGTGTCAAGAGGGAAGTTCCGTGCAGACTTATATTATAGATTGAATTCCGTCCCGGTCAATATCCCGGCGTTGAGGGACAGAAGAGAGGATATCGACGTCCTTTTCAGAAAATTCACAGCCGATTTCTCCGCCCGCAACTCTATGGCTAATGTAAAGTTGACAGAGGACGCCCTGGTGATGTTGAAAAATTACAGGTGGCCGGGAAACATACGTCAGCTGAAAGCTGTCGCGGACGCCGTCTCGGCGATAGAGTCCGTGAAGATGACCCCGGGCATGAGCAGAGTCGAGATAGACTCTACTGTCCTGGCGAAATATCTCCCTCATGATGAGTCCCAGACTATACCTGTGCTGTATGAACCGACGCGCGGCGAGCAGATGAGCTCTGATGAAAGGGAGATGATAATAAGGACCATCTTCACCCTCCGCCAGGAGGTTGACAGACTGAATTCTGTGGTGTTCGCCTCTGGTGCGGGCGCGGGTGCTCCGATGCCGTCTTTGCCTGGGGTCGCCGTCCGTCACGATGACGGCTTTGTGGAGGAGCCGGATGAGCAGGTCTCAATGGAGTCCCCTCAAGCTCAGCAGGTCCAGGTTCCCGCGACTATATCTGACATGACTGAGTCTATGATACGTACGGCGCTTTCCAACGCCAAGACCGTCAAGGAGGCTGCCGCCATGCTCGGCATGTCCGAGAGAAATCTTTATCGCAAACGTAAAGAATTGAATATTAAATGAGACCATGCTTTAAAATAGCTCTCGCCACTTTGGCATTGGCGTTGACTGCTTTTATCGTGCGTTCCTGCGGAATATATTCTTTTTCCGGAACGTCGATTCAGCCCGATGTCAAGACCGTGACTATCAACTATTTCGAGTATAAGGCGCTTAAGGTCAATCCGTCATTGAGCAATGATCTGACGGAGGCTATGAAGGATAAGTTCCGTAAGCTGACAAAGCTCGAGCAGGTGGATATCGACGGAGACCTCGAACTTAGCGGCGAGGTGACAGGTTATGATGTGAAAGCTTCCGCCGTGACCGCGAATGAGATGGCCGCCCAGAACCGTCTTACCGTGTCGGTCAAGGTTACTTTCACCAACAGGAAATATCCCGAGGATGACTTCGAGAAGTCTTTCTCAGCGTATGCCGACTTCGATTCGACAAACTCGCTGGACGCTGTCGAGGCCTCTCTTTGCGAGGAGATCATAGAAAAAATCGTGGAGGACGTGTTTAACGCCTCTGTGGCGAACTGGTAGGATTTATGAGCGGATATATAAATTTAAAGAAATTGTCCCTGGAGGAGCTTACGGGAGTGGTGAACATCTACCCTTGGTTCTCTTTAGCCCGCAAAGAGCTTTGTGAGCGTATGAGCGCTCTGGGAGGATGGAACCAGAACCAGTTCTCGGAAGCGGCAATGTATATGAGCGACCGGAAGATTCTCTCGGATCTTCTGCGTACTGTCAGCACCGCTGATTACTCGGATAAGAACATCAGTGAGTTCCTTGAGCGTTGCGTGACAGGCAAGACAGAACCGGATCAGCCTAAGGAAGCGCCAAGAGTGCTGGTTGTCAACGGAGACTATTTCTCTCAGGCGGAATACGAGAAAGTGCGTCAGCAGGATGATAATGTGTTCGCCTCGTATGCGGGAAAGGCTTCCGGCGTGACCAGCAATACAGAGACCCAGGGTGAAGGCGAGAAATTCAGTTTCTGTACCGAGACATTGGCTCAGATATACGCCGAACAGGGATATTTTGAGCAGGCAAAGGAAATTTATTCAAAACTTATTTTGGCATATCCAGAAAAAAGTGTTTACTTTGCGGCTCTTATTGAGAAACTTAACATAGAAAATCAAAATTTATAAGATACCATGAACGGAATTTTCATATTTCTGACAGTCATCGTAATCATCGCCAGCATCCTTCTTACAATCGTCGTTCTCCTTCAGAACGGTAAGGGAGGCGGACTCGCAAGCAACTTTGTAGCTGGAAACCAGACCTTTGGTGTCCGCCAGACCGCTGACTTCCTTGAGAAGTTCACTTGGGTGCTCGTAGCGATCGTTTTCCTCGTATCAATCGCCACCGCTTTCACAACCGGCACCAAGAATCATGTCGAGGGTGACAGCACCAAGGCTATCATCGAGAGCGAGGAAGCTACTCCGGACGCATTCGCTCCAGAGCAGATCGTTCCTACTGATGTCGAGACTCCTTCTTCAGCAGAGTAAGACACTGACATTTTGTCATACCGACTTCGGTTGGAACATAATTTGACTTTTAGTCGTCTGTCCATCGGGGCGGACGACTTTTTTCTGCCCCGGTGGAAAAGACTTAAATCAGAAAAAACATGGAGCAGAAACTAGAAAATCTTCAGAAATTCGCTTTAGACCTTAACGCTAGAGCAAGAAGTGGCAAGCTCGATCCGGTGATCGGACGAGATGACCAGATACGAAGGGTCCTTCAGATCCTCAGCAGACGTACTAAGAATAATCCTATCCTTGTGGGCGAGCCAGGTGTGGGCAAGACCGCGATTTCCGAGGGCATAGCCCAGAAAATAGTAGACGGCCAGGTTCCGGAAAACCTCAAAAGCAAGCGTATATTCTCCCTTGACATGGGTGCTCTTATCGCGGGAGCGAAGTATCAGGGCGAGTTTGAGGAGAGACTCAAGGGGGTTGTCAAGGAGGTCGTTGACAGCGATGGGGAGATAATTCTTTTCATCGATGAGATCCATACTCTTGTAGGCGCGGGCCGTTCGTCAGGAGCGATGGACGCCTCCAATATACTTAAACCTGCGCTCGCGCGTGGAGAACTTCGTACCATAGGTTCGACGACTCTTGATGAGTACCAGAAATATTTCGAGACGGATAAGGCCCTTGAGCGTCGTTTCCAGATGGTGACTGTGGACGAGCCGACTCCGGCGGAGTCTATATCTATAATGCGTGGCTTGAAGGAAAAATACGAGAATCACCACAAGGTGCGTATCGAGGATGACGCTCTCATTGCCGCTGTCGAACTGTCCGCCAGGTACATTACGAACCGTTTCCTGCCGGATAAGGCTATCGACCTTGTGGACGAGGCCGCCTCGAAGCTGCGTCTTGAGATGAATTCAGTCCCCGAGCCTATCGCGGAGCTTGACAGCAAGATCCGTCAGTTGGAGATAGAGAAAGCCGCGGTAAAGCGCGAGGGAGTCAGCGTCAAGCTGGATAAGATTAACGCCGACCTGGACGACCTGAAAGCCCAGAAGGAGACCCTTATGAGAAAGTGGTCTTCTGAGAAGGAGATTGTCACGGGACTGCAGAAGGCCCGTCAGCAATTGGAGGATTATCGCCTTGAGGCTCATAACGCCGAGATTTCCGGAGACTACGGAAAGGTTGCGGAGATCCGTTACGGTAAAATGGCTCAGGCCCAAAAGACTATCGAGGAGCTTTCTGAGCGCCAGAAGGCTATAACTAACCCTATCATCACTGAGGCGGTGACTCCGGAGGATATCGCTGAGATCGTGGCGAAATGGACAGGCATCCCGGTCGCCAAGATGCTCGAGAGCGAGAAGGAGAAGCTTCTGCGAATGGAGCAGGAGCTGCATAAGAGAGTCGTGGGCCAGAATAGGGCGATAGAGGCCGTCTCCGACGCGGTTCGCCGAAGCAGGGCAGGCCTTCAGAACGAGAAGCGTCCTATCGGTTCATTCCTGTTCCTGGGTACGACAGGCGTGGGTAAGACAGAGCTGGCCAAGGCGTTGGCTGAGTTCCTTTTCAATGATGAGAACATGATCACGAGAATAGACATGAGCGAGTACCAGGAAAGGCACAGCGTCAGCCGTCTTGTCGGAGCGCCTCCGGGATATGTCGGTTACGATGAGGGAGGTCAGCTCACGGAGGCCGTAAGGCGTAAGCCATACTCGGTGATTCTTCTCGATGAGATAGAAAAGGCCCATCCGGATGTGTTCAATATCCTCCTGCAGGTGCTTGATGACGGTCGTCTGACAGACAATAAAGGCCGTACGGTGGACTTTAAGAACACTATTCTTATCATGACGTCGAATCTTAGCGAGGAGG
>JAKSJJ010000054.1 GCA_024398335.1 Bacteroidales bacterium
AGTCTATGTTGAGGGAATCTCTAAAAACGGCAAGGCATCCTATTTCGGCTTCGCGAACTAGAAATTAGGATAAAAACGTTATAAATGAGACAACTTAAAATCACAAAGTCCATCACTAACCGTGAGAGCGCTTCTTTGGATAAATACCTTCAGGAGATCGGAAGGGAGGAGCTTATCACAGTTGAGGAAGAGGTGGAACTCGCCCAGCGTATCCGCAAAGGAGACCAGGCCGCGCTAGAAAAACTCACCAGAGCGAATCTTCGCTTCACAGTGTCAGTCGCTAAGCAGTATCAGAATCAGGGACTAAGCCTTCCTGACCTTATAAACGAGGGTAATCTCGGTCTTATCAAGGCCGCTGAGAAATTCGACGAGACCAGGGGATTCAAATTCATCTCCTACGCCGTATGGTGGATCCGTCAGTCTATTCTCCAGGCCCTCGCCGAGCAGTCACGTATCGTGCGTCTGCCTCTTAATCAGGTCGGTTCCCTGAACAAGATAAACAAGGCGCTCGGAAAGTTCGAGCAAGAGCACGAGCGTATGCCTACCAGCGAGGAGCTCGCCGAGATGATCGACGTTCCTAAGGAGAAGATCGCCGATACTCTCAGAGTCTCTGGCCGTCACGTCTCAGTGGACGCTCCGTTTGTTGAGGGTGAAGACAACAGCCTTTTGGATGTGCTCGTGAACGACGATTCTCCTAGCGCTGACCGCGGACTAGTCAATGAGTCTCTTAATAAGGAGATCGAGCGTGCTCTTTCTACCTTGGCTCCGCGCGAAAGGGATATCATCAAGTATTTCTTCGGTATCGGTTGCCAGGAGATGACTCTCGAGGAGATAGGCGAGAAGTTCAACCTTACCCGTGAGAGAGTACGTCAGATCAAGGAGAAGGCTATCCGCCGCCTCAAGCAGAATTCAAGAAGTAAACTTCTCAAGAGTTATCTGGGCTAGACATGACACCTGAAAATTTCATTGTGGCCAAGGCTGCCGAGGCGGTCAAGGCTCTGTACAATACTGATGTGGATTCCTCGGCCCTGCAAGTGCAGGTGACCAGGAAAGAGTTCGAAGGGGACTACACGCTTGTCGTGTTTCCCCTTTTGAAGGTTTCTCACGTGGCTCCTGAGGCGACTGGTAACGCCATCGGCGAATACCTTATCGCTAACGTGCCTCAGATCGCCGCTTTCAATTGCGTGAAGGGCTTCCTTAACCTCTCATTCTCAAAGGTTTATTGGAATGATGTGTTCCGCGGTGTAGCTCAGGCTGAGGATTTCGGTCAGCTCGCTCCTACAGGAAAGACCATCATGGTCGAGTTCTCTTCACCTAACACCAATAAGCCTCTCCACCTCGGTCATATCCGTAACAATCTTCTGGGATGGTCTGTATCAAGACTTCTGGAGGTGTGTGGAAACAATGTGATGAAGGTCAATCTGGTCAACGACCGCGGTATCCATATCTGCAAGTCAATGCTCGCATGGAAGAAACTCGGAAACGGCGAGACTCCTGCTAGCTCAGGCAAGAAGGGCGACCATCTTGTGGGCGATTACTATGTGGCTTTCAATAATCTCTATGTGTCTGAGGTAAAGGCTCTTATCGAGGGCGGTATGATCGAGGAGGAGGCCAAGAAAGAGGCTCCGAGCCTTAAAGAGGCGCAGAAAATGCTCTTCGGCTGGGAGAACGGCGATCCTGAGGTACGTGAGCTCTGGGCTATGATGAACTCCTGGGTTTACGAGGGCTTCGCTAAGACTTACGCTGACCTTGGCATCAGCTTCGACAGGACTTACTACGAGTCTCAGACATATCTTTTCGGAAAGGCTCTCGTGCAGAAAGGTCTCGACAGCGGCATCTTCGTTCGTGAGGCGGACAATTCTGTATGGTGCGACCTTACCGCTGACGGACTTGACCGTAAGTTGCTTCTTCGTGGCGACGGCACTTCGGTTTACATGACCCAGGACCTCGGAACCGCAGAGCAGCGTTTCAGCGAGTACAATCTCGATGAGCATATATATGTCGTCGGAAATGAGCAGAACTACCACTTCCAGGTGCTTAAGCTTATTCTCGGCAAACTCGGATTCGACTGGGCCGACAGTATCTACCATCTCTCTTACGGTATGGTCGAGCTCCCTGAGGGCAAGATGAAATCCCGTGAGGGAACAGTTGTTGACGCTGACGATCTTCTCGAGAAGATGTATAACACAGCGAAGGAGACTTCGATGGAACTTGGCAAGCTCGAGGGTATGTCAGAGCAGGAGCA
Organism: Bacteroidales bacterium; assembly: GCA_024398335.1. Lineage (GTDB taxonomy): Bacteria > Bacteroidota > Bacteroidia > Bacteroidales > UBA932 > Cryptobacteroides. The sequence continues at coordinate 2,246 of JAKSJJ010000054.1, forward strand.
GGACGAGCTTTTCCGCATGCTCAGTCTCGGAGCGATGAAATATTTCATCCTCAAGGTCGATCCTAAGAAGACCATGCTCTTCGATCCTAAAGAGTCCATCGATTTCAACGGTAATACAGGTCCGTTTGTGCAGTACACTCATGCCAGGATCAAGTCTATCCTGCGCAAGGCTGCCTCCCAGGGTATCCAGGTGGGAGCGGACGATGTCAAGCCAGAGTCTGAACTTTCCGCTAAGGAGATACGTATCATCAAGATACTCAATACTTTCCCTGAGAAGATCGCTGAGGCTGGAGCCGCTCATTCGCCTGCTCTTGTGGCTAATTACGCCTATGAGCTCGCTAAGGAGTTCAACCAGTATTATCACGATACTCCTATCCTTAAGGAGGAAAATCAGGATATACTCCGCTATAGACTTGTGCTCATCGGCACAATCGCCAAGGTACTCGTCAAGGCTATGGATATCCTCGGAATCACCCTTCCTGAGAGAATGTAAATAAGGTGGAGGACCGCTCATATATGATACCGACCTCTGTCAAGGAGGTTGAAAAGCTGGGCTGGGACTATATCGACATAATCTTCTTCACCGGAGACGCTTTTGTCGATCATCCATCCTTCGGCACGGCCGTGATTTCGCGATGGCTTCAGAAATGGGGCTATCGCGTAGTCGTTGTGCCCCAGCCGAACTGGAGGGATGACTTGAGGGATTTCCGTAAATTCGGACGTCCTCGCCTTTATTTCGCCGTGAACAGCGGGGCGATGGACTCGATGGTCAACCATTACACCGCCTCGAAGCGCCTGCGCAGTGATGACGCCTATACACCGGAAGGTAGAGCCGGCGCCCGCCCTGACTATGCGGTGACTGTCTATACTCAGATATTGAAAAAACTCTATCCTGATGTCCCTGTGGTCATCGGCGGCATCGAGGCTTCGCTTCGTCGTCTGACTCATTATGACTATTGGAAAGACTGCCTGATGCCTTCGATTCTCGTGTCAAGCGGGGCTGACTGGCTTTGCTACGGAATGGGGGAGAGGCCTATGCTTGAGCTGACAAGGGCCATAGAGGCGGACAGAAATATCTCAGAGATACGCAAGATTCCTCAGCTCGCCTTTCTGATGAGCGGGAAATGCAAGATTCAAGGAGTCCTGCTGCTTCATTCGTTCGACACCTGCCTTAAATCGAAGAAGGCTTTCGCTGAGAATTTCCATCTGATTGAGACTCATGCGAATATGCTCCATCCCGACATCTTGGTCGAGCCCGTCGGAGAAGGGTATGTGCAGATAAATCCTCCATATCCTCCGGCTACGGAACAAGAGATGGATTCCTTCTGGGACCTTCCGTTCACGAAGTTGCCTCATCCCCGATATAAGGGAAAGAGAATTCCGGCGTATGATATGATCAAATTCTCTGTTACCACCCACCGCGGTTGTTTCGGAGGATGTAACTTCTGTACTATCGCCGCCCATCAGGGCAAATTCATACAGTCCAGGACTGAAAAGTCAGTGGTGGATGAGGTCAAGGCCATGACTCAGCTGCCAGGCTTCGCCGGGAATATATCGGATCTTGGCGCGCCTACGGCGAACATGTACGGCATGAAGGGCAAGAATCCGCAGATGTGCGCTAAATGCGTGAGGAAGTCTTGTCTTTTCCCTAACCCATGCAACAATATGGACCGCTCCCATAAACGTCTTCTCGGACTGTATTCGCAGGTCGGAAATGTCAAGGGAGTGCGACATAGCTATATTGGAAGCGGTATCAGATATGACCTCTTCCTTGATAAGGACGGCTTTGTCGATGAGACTTCGTATCCATATTTCAAGACCCTCGTCCTGGATCATACCTCTGGACGCTTGAAAGTGGCCCCTGAGCACACCGAGGACTCTGTGCTGAAGTTGATGGCGAAGCCTTCGTTCACTCTCTTCGAGAAATTGCGTGATGAGTTCGATAAACTAAACTATAGCCAGGGGACTCATTGCGAACTCGTGCCTTATTTTATATCATCTCATCCTGGCTGCGGCATGAGGGAGATGAAAGCGTTGGCGTCCAGACCTGCTTTGAAGGGTTTGTACATGGACCAGGTGCAGGATTTCACTCCGACCCCGATGACGACTTCGTCTGTGATGTTCTACACGGGACTGGACCCGAAAACATTGAAACCTGTGTTCGTGGAGAGGGACCCGGAGCGCAAAAAGGCGCAGAAATCACAGTTTTTTCATACTGGGCGTAAAAAAAGATAAATATTTTTTTCCCATTCGGAAAAATGTCCTATTATTGCACCCGATTTAACAAGTTAAAACAATCAATAAATATGGTTCAGAAAAAGAAGGCCGTTGTGAGCTATGAGAAGATGTCTGAGGACCTCGCGGCATTGTTCAATGAAAAATATCCAAGGGGATTGATGGACTATTTCCAGGATATAAAGATCCTTCCGAAACCAGACGGGACACAGCTTCACGTCGTTGAGTTCGATACAGAGGACGCTACTTATATGGTAAAGGTTAAAGCTCCTGTAGATGATATCGAGGATGTTACAAAGTGGATGGACGAAGGTGGAGACGACGAAAGTGACGAGGAGGGCGGCGATACTCTGCCGGATGACAATATCTCTCAGTACGAGGAAAGCTCTGACGAATAAAATCCCCACTTACGATGCTTGAAGCTCTGAAAGAGAAAGTTTACCGTGCCAACCTTGATCTGGTTAGGCACGGTCTTGTTATTTTCACGTGGGGGAACGTTTCCGCCATTGACAGGGAGAGCTCCCTGGTGGTCATCAAGCCTAGCGGCGTCAGCTATGAGGCTATGAGGCCGGAAGATATGGTCGTTGTAGATCTTGACGGTAATGTGGTCGAGGGCGAATTGAGACCGTCCTCAGACACTCCGACCCATTTGGTGCTGTATAAGGCCTTTCCTCAGATCGGGGCGGTGGTCCATACTCATTCCACATACGCTACCGCTTGGGCCCAGGCGGGGCTGGATATACCTAATATCGGAACCACACACGCCGATTATTTCCACGACGCGGTCCCTTGTACCGGGGCGATGACGGAAGCGCAGGTGTGGGGAGAGTATGAGAAAGAGACAGGAAATGTCATAGTGGAGCGCTTTGAGGGCATGAACCCTGTGCATACCCCTGCCGTCCTTGTGCGTAACCACGGGCCTTTCTGCTGGGGTAAGGATGCGGCCGAGGCTGTCCATAACGCCGTCGTGCTCGAGCAGGTGGCGAAAATGGCTCAGCTCGCTTACAGCATCAACCCTTCTCTTACGATGAATCCTCTTCTGGTCGAGAAGCATTTCTCCCGTAAGCACGGACCAAACGCCTATTACGGCCAGAAAAAGAAATAAACGCTACTTAATCAGTTTTAAACCGATACGCCCTCTTTCAAGGTCAACGCTAATAACGTTGACCTTAATTTGTTGGTGAAGTTTAAGCACCTGAGACGGAACTGCCATACCCTTTACTCCCATCTGGGAAGCGTGGATGAGACCGTTGTCATGTACTCCGATGTCAACGAAGGCTCCGAACGCGGTGATGTTTGTCACGATACCTGGCAGCTCCATTCCGACTTTGAGGTCCTCGATGTCGTGTATGTCCTCGCTGAAGGAGAACTCTGAGGCGGCCTCGCGGGGATCCCTTCCGGGCTTACGTAATTCAAGGATTATGTCGTTGATAGTAGGAAGTCCGAATGTCTTATCTACGTAGTCGGCCGCTTTGATCTTTGAGCAGAGTTCATTGTTACCTACGAGGGTGGATGTGCTCACTCCGAGGTCAGAGGCCATCTTGGAGACTATGTGGTACGCCTCTGGGTGGACGGCGGAGTTGTCAAGAGGGTCTTTCGCACCTGGGATTCTCAAGAATCCTGCGCACTGCTCGAAGGCTTTCGCTCCCAAGCGCTTGACTTTCATCAGGTCGCTTCTAGATGTGTAGGCGCCGTTTTCCGCCCTGTAGCTTACGATGCTGGAGGCGAGAGCTGGACCTATACCTGATACATAGCTGAGAAGATACTCGCTCGCTGTGTTAAGGTTCACGCCTACGCTGTTCACGCAGCTCTCCACGGTGTTGTCCAACTTCTCCTTCAGAAGGCCCTGGTCCACATCGTGCTGATACTGACCTACGCCAAGGGATTTAGGGTCTATCTTCACCAGCTCCGCCAGCGGATCCATTAGTCTTCGGCCTATGGAAACGGCTCCTCTGACTGTGACGTCCTTGTCCGGGAACTCCTCACGGGCTATTTCAGAGGCAGAATAGATTGACGCTCCGTCCTCGCTGACGCTATATACCCGGCAGTCCTGAGGCTTAGGCACTCGTTTGACAAATTCCTCTGTCTCTCTTCCTGCTGTACCGTTGCCTATGGCTATGACTTCTATCTTATATTTATCAATAAGGGTGGAGAGGGTCTGGATCGCCTTGACCTTCTCGTTAGCGGGAGGGTGAGGGAAGATGACATCGTGGCAAAGGAGGGAGCCTTGCTCATCAAGGCATACGACCTTACATCCGGTGCGGAAGCCAGGGTCGATAGCGAGCGTTCTCTTTGGACCGACAGGGGCGGCGAGAAGGAGTTGGCGGAGGTTGTCTCCGAATACTCCTATGGACTCAATGTCCGCTTTCTGCTTGGCTTCTTTTATGATCTCGTTCGTGATGGAAGGCTCAAGAAGACGCTTCAGCGAGTCTGTCATCGCCTCACGCAGCTGGGCTCCAAGGGCGGCGGAAGGATATTTTCTTTCCTGACAGAAATCATAGTATATCTTATTGCAGCATTTCTCGATGTCGATGTCCAGTTTTATCGTGGCGAATCCTTCCGCCTCCGCGCGGAGCATGGCAAGAAGCCTGTGGGAAGGAATCCTGGCGATACTTTCGGAGCAGTCCAGACATGCCCTGTATTTGCTCGCTTCCTGACTGCCGGCGGCGGCTTTTGTGGACTTGCTGACTATGCGCCTAGTCGCGAAAATGCCCCTGAGGGTCTCTCTGACTGAGGCTGTCTCCGCTACTCTCTCGGCGATGATGTCCCTTGCTCCCGCCAGAGCTTCCTCGACGGTGGCAGGGGATTTTCCGCCCTTGCCGCAGAAGGCCTTCGCTATAGCCTCCGGATTTGCGCACTCAAGAGCGTACATCTTGTCCGCCAAAGGTTCAAGTCCCGCTTCCTTGGCGACGGTGGCCCTTGTGCGGCGCTTTGGCTTATATGGAAGATACAGGTCTTCAAGTTCCCTGGAGTCCACGCTCGCTTCTATCTTTCCCTTGAGCTCCGGGGTCAACGCCCCGGCGGCCTCGATTGTCTCGAGGATTGTCTGCTTGCGCTTAGCCATTTCCGCGAACACGTCCAGCCAATGACGTATCTCCGCTATGGCGACCTCGTCCAGGCCTCCTGTTCTTTCCTTACGGTATCTGCTGATGAAAGGAATCGTCGATCCTTCAGCGAATAACTGTTCGCAATTCTCTACCTGCCACAGATGACATCCTGTCTTCGCGGCTATTTCTTTTAAGTAAATCTGGTCCATAGCGTTATTAATCGTGGGAGAACTCCCTGAGCTGGTCTCGATATGCCGAGAAAATCTTTGATTTTGAAACAAAACCTATATAGTGCCTGTCCTGGTCTATCACAGGCAGGTTCCATGCCTCTGTCTTCTCGAACTTGCTCATCACGCTGTCCATTTTCTCGTCTATATAGACATATTCCGGAGCGGATTTCATGAAATTATAAACGTGAAGGCTTTGATACTCCTCGTTCTTGAACATGTCTCGCCTTATGTCCTCGAGGGAGACGTATCCTTGGAACCTGTTGGAGGAGTCGATGACAGGGAAAATATTTCTAGTGGATTGAGCCACCGCCTGGACTAAAGTTCCTAGCGTGTCGTCAATCTGGACGGTGGTGAAGTTGCTCTCGATCAAGTCCGTGGTCTTCAGCAGTGTGAGCACAGCCTGGTCGCTGTCATGGGTGAGCAGCTCTCCTTTCTGGGCGATTCGCTTGGTGTAGATCGAATATGGCTCGATGGCCCTTGATATGCCGTATGAGACCGTGGCGGTGATGATAAGCGGAATGAGGAGCTCATATCCTCCGGAAACCTCCGCGATAAGGAAGATCGCTGTCATCGGGGCCTGCATGACACCCGCCATCAGACCTGCCATTCCGACAAGCACGAAGTTCTGCTCCGGGACGCTGACTCCTACGCCGCCAAGGGCGAGATTGACAAATCTCGACACTACGAATCCCGCTATCGCCCCCATGAAAAGGGTCGGTCCGAAGGTTCCTCCGACTCCGCCTCCCGCATTGGTGAATGACATGGAGAATACCTTGAAAATCAGGACCATGACAAAGAATACGAGCACGGTCCATTTACTTTCCATGAAGAAGGACAGCACCATCAGTCCTTCGTATGTAGGCTGGCTTCCGTTGAGCAGGGAGGTGAGCGAGTCATATCCTTCTCCGAAAAGAGGCGGGAAGAGGAAAATCAGTAGTCCGAGCGATATGGCTGACACGCCCCATCTTACCCCGTCACGAGGTATGCTCTTGATCTTTTGCTCTAGCTTGAGAGTCATTCTCGTGAAATAGACGGAGACGAAGGAGCAGAAGATTCCGAGGGTCACGTAATAAGGCAGGTTCTTCATGGAGAATGCCTCCAGGGTACAGTGGAAGACTGGTTCCTGACCGAAGAAAATGTACGATACGACCGTCGCTGACACTGTCGAGAGCAACAGCGGAAGCATCGACGTCATCGAAATGTTGAAGAGCAGGATCTCAAGAGTGAAGAGGATTCCCGCGAGAGGGGCCTTGAATATGCCGGCGACCGCTCCCGCCGCTCCGCAGCCGAGAAGGATGGTCATGTTCTTGTATGAAAGACCGGCCTTGCGGGCTATGTTCGATCCTATCGCCGCTCCCGTATAGACTATAGGCGCCTCCGCTCCGACGGAACCTCCCATTCCGATAGTGACTGAGCTGGCGATCAGGGAAGACCACATGTTATGAGGCTTGATGCGGGATTCGTTCTTGGAGACCGCGACAAGTACTTTGGTCACACCGTGCCCGATATTGTCCTTTATCACGAACTTGACAAAGAGCATGGCGATGAGCATACCCAGTCCCGGCATGATAAGGAAGAGGTAGTTCCATCCGCTTCCGTGACCGGCATATTCCACACCCCTTTGGATCAGATGAATGATCTCTTTAAGGAGTACGGCGGCAAGTCCGCAGGCGCAGCCGACGACAAGGGACAAGAGCAAAGTCTTGTCTCTTTCGTTGATTCTATTTAGGAATTTCCCCCTGTTTTTCACGTTTTTGTACTTATCTTGTGCAAAATTACAAAATATTTCATATTTTTGACCCTATTGAACAACCAATAACCTTAAAACAACTATACTATGGCAGTAACAGTTAAAAC
>JAKSJJ010000055.1 GCA_024398335.1 Bacteroidales bacterium
GTCTTTTCAGGGTCGAGGCCGCATGAGATATAATCCATCGCGACCTCAATGATGTTCTGACGTACTTTCTCAGGGTTGTCTGCGTTGTCAGTCAGCGCCTGCGCGTCTGCTATCATCACGAAAATCTTGTCGAATTCTCCGCTGTTCTGGAGCTCGACACGACGTCTGAGTGATCCTACATAATGTCCGATATGGAGTCTGCCTGTCGGGCGGTCACCAGTCAAAATAACTTTCTTGCTCATTTATAACTTATCTGTCTTTTCGAAAAAATATGTTCTCTCAGCGGTGCTCCACCAAATGGAGTAGTACTCTGTGGTCTTGTACATTCCGTACTGAGTATAGTACTTCAGCTTAAGTTCAGCCTCGCTGAATCCTTCCGGGACGTCTCCGCGTAGTTCGTCTATGACGGTTCCGACCATCTCGTCCTTAAGCTCCTGTTTCCTTGTGTAATTGTAGGGATACTCGAATTCTCCCTCCACTATCTGGTCGGCGTGTGCGCCGCCTGGATAATGACAGACCATGGACGCCTGCACGGTCACGGTCGTGTCGTCGTCAAATAAAAGCGAGCAACTGCCCAGCCCTATAAGGGCCAGGCAGAATGCCATTAGAATACAAATTGTCTTCCTCATCTGTCTAAGTAGTTCTAGTCGGTGATCTGGGTGAGAGCCTCTCTGATCTTCGCCTCGATCTCGTCGCAAAGCTCGATGTTGTCGGTGAGGAACTGCTTGACTGCCTCTCTTCCCTGAGCGAGCTTGCTGTCGTTGTAGCTGAACCAGCTTCCGCTCTTCTTGACGATGTCAAGCTCGACAGCGAGGTCGAGAACCTCTCCTACGTGGCTGATACCTTCTCCGAATACGATGTCGAACTCGGCTTTCTTGAAAGGTGGGGCCATCTTGTTCTTTACGATCTTGACCTTGGTGCGGTTACCGAGAGCCTCGTCTCCGTCCTTGATCTGGGTTGTCCTTCTTACGTCGACTCTGAGTGAGGCGTAGAATTTAAGGGCGTTACCTCCGGTTGTGGTCTCAGGGTTGCCGAACATCACTCCGATCTTGTCGCGGAGCTGGTTGATGAAGATACAGCAGGTGTTGGTCTTGCTGATGTTGGCCGTCATCTTTCTGAGGGCCTGGCTCATAAGGCGGGCGTGAAGTCCCATCTTGCTGTCTCCCATCTCGCCTTCAATCTCGGCCTTAGGTGTCAGGGCCGCTACTGAGTCGATGACGATGATGTCGATGGCGCCTGAGCGGATGAGGTTGTCGGCGATCTCCAGGGCCTGCTCACCGTTATCCGGCTGGCTGATCAGGAGAGTGTCGAGGTTTACACCCAAGTTCTTGGCGTAGGTACGGTCGAAGGCGTGCTCCGCGTCGATGATGGCGGCGATGCCTCCGTTCTTCTGGGCCTGTGCGATCGCATGGATAGCGAGCGTAGTCTTACCACTTGATTCAGGTCCGTAAATCTCAACGATCCTTCCACGTGGGTATCCACCGATTCCGAGAGCGTGGTCGAGGGCGATAGAACCGCTTGGGATCACTGAGACGTCCCATTTAGGCTGATCTCCCAACTTCATGATTGTACCCTTTCCATAATCTTTCTCGATCTTGTCGAGGGTCGCCTGCAGCGCTTTAAGCTTCGCCGCATTGATGTCTGTGCTTTCTACTTCTTTAGCCATAAATGTTTTAGTTTTTAATGTGTGCGGCACTTCCGCACACGATTTACAAATTTAATATAATTTTTTGTTCAGTCAATCATTTTTGATTTCGAACGCGAAGGTAGCACTACCTTGTGCCAAACCACTACACAAGCAAGATTTTTTTTGAATTTTTTTAGTATTTTTGTTCCGAAAGTGGAAATACCGCTGTAGATGCTTATGGAAGAGAAGATAAAACTGCTGGGAATGACTCCCGCTCAGCTCCAGGAAGTCGCTCTGGAAGCCGGACTCCCGAAATACACCGCCTCTCAGATCGCTTCATGGCTATATAAAAAGAAGGTGCGCTCGATTGACCAGATGACTAACCTGAGCAAAGTAGCCAGGGAGAAACTCTCTGAGCGTTATGTCGTGGGCGCTACGCCTTACAGTTTCGTGCAGAGTTCCACCGACGGCACGAGAAAATATCTCTTCCCTGTGTCTATAGAGAAGGGTCAGGGATGGAAGAATCTTGACGGAAGCCCGGTAAGAGAGGAAAGCAGCATCGAGGCGGTCATGATTCCGGACGGGGACAGGGCTACTCTTTGCGTGTCAAGCCAGAGCGGCTGCCGCATGGGCTGCAAGTTCTGCATGACCGGTCGCCAGGGATTCCACGGCTCTCTGAGCGTGGCGGACATCCTTTCCCAGCTTGTGGGGGTGGACGAGACCGACCAGCTTACGAACGTAGTCTTCATGGGCATGGGAGAGCCTCTGGATAATTACGAAAACGTCCTTGCCGCAATCAATGTGATGACCTCGGACTGGGGCTTCGGATGGAGTCCTAAACGAATAACACTCAGTACTATAGGTGTCATTCCGAACCTCAAGCGCTACCTCGCTGACTGTAAATGTCACCTCGCGGTCAGCCTTCATAATCCTTTCCCAGAGGAGAGGGCCTCGATGATGCCTGCCCAGAAAGCGTGGAGCGAGGAGGCTATCCTTGACCTACTTCGCCAGTACGATTTCAGCGGACAGCGAAGAGTCAGTTTCGAATATACGATGTTCGCGGGATTCAACGATGACAAGCGCCACGCGGACGCCCTGGCCCGTATGCTTAAGGGCATTGAGTGCAGGGTCAATCTTATTCGTTTCCACAGGATTCCGGACTTTCCGTACGGATGCCCGGCGCCGGCGGTCATGGACGCCTTCAAGGAGCGTCTGGAGCGTCAGGGGGTGACAACTACTATACGAGCCTCGAGGGGAGAGGATATTCTCGCCGCTTGTGGCATGCTGGCAGGTGAACATGGGAGGAAAAAGGATGAGTAAATTATTGAGACATATCGCTTTAGCGACCCTTTTAATTTTTGTCAGAGCGTTCGACGCCTTTGCGGGAATCGATCCTCACGCGGATTCCCTCAGCGTCGTCGCCGTAAGGCAGAAGATGGATTCTATCAGGACACGCCGTCCTGTCGTGGCTCTTGTTTTGAGCGGAGGCGGGGCGAAGGGCTCGGCCCATATCGGCGTCATACGCCACCTCGAGGAGCTGGACATTCCGGTGGACATGGTGCTCGGTACCAGCATGGGCGGACTGATTGGAGGCCTTCTGGGTCTTGGATACTCGTCCGATGACATGGAGGAGATTGTCATGACTGCGGACTGGAAGTATCTGCTGACGGACAAGCTCCCTCGCAGTTATATGTCATATAAAAGTGTGAAATATAAGGGAATGTATCAGATATCCATTCCTTTCTATTATGCTAAGAGTGACTTTGTCCTGCGCAAAGAGGACGCCTATAAATATGTGCATAGAAAATACTCTCCTCTGTCTTTGGGCGCGGACAAGGGCGATTCCAAGAAGTTCCTCAAGGACAATCTCTGGGAGAGTCTTCCGCAGGGTTACACTTTCGGACAGAATGTGACTAACCTGTTCAACAGCAAGATAGTAGGTTATGCGGACTCATTGGATTTCAAGACTTTGCCTAAGCCTTATTTCTGCGTGGCGTCCGATATGGTCTCCTTCGAGGCGAAGAGATGGTACAGCGGAAAGATAGCCGACGCCATGCGCTCGACGATGTCCATCCCCGGTCTTTTCGCTCCTCACAGAGTCGATGGAATGGTGCTCGTGGATGGCGGAATGAGGGATAATTATCCTATCGGCATGGCCCGTGAGCTCGGAGCTGACATAGTCATAGGTGTGGAGCTCTCCGACGCGAAGAAGGATTACACGGAGGTCAATAACATCGGAGATATCCTCAGTCAGGGTATAGACATGCTCGGGGCGGACAAGTTCAGGGAGAACGAGAACGCGGCGGACGTGAAGATAAAGCCGGATCTGCATGAATACAATATGCTCAGCTTCGACGCGGAGAGCACAGGTATCATTATCCAGAGGGGGTACGACGCCGCATGTTCGGCGGACACTCTTCTGCGTCAGGTCAAGGCACTGACGGCGCCGTACGGGCTGGAGTTCCACGGCAAGAAGGCCACGAACCTTTCTCATGAGTATATATGGGTCAATGAGATCGATATCCGCGGAGTCACAGACAAAGAGGAGGAGGTCCTTGTGCATGACATAGGAATCATGCCGGGCAATATCATCACAAAGGACAGGATAGAACATTTCGTGTCAAGGATGTATGCGACCGGAGCGTTCGACTATGTGACATACGAGGTCCTGGGCAGTTCGGAGCCATATAAGCTTGTCATCAATTGTCAGAAGGGCCCAATCCACCAGGTGGGCATTGGAGCGAGGTTTGACACTGAGGACATAGTGTCCGTGCTTGTGAACGTGGGTCTGAACGCTCATAAGCTCATGGGCTCACGCCTGGATTTCACCGCCAAGGTCTGCGCCAATCCTGTCGTCTCGCTGCGCTATAATTATGTCTCGCCGAAGTTCCCTACGGTCAATTTTGACATCTCCGCCAGATATACCGACCTGAATCGTCTGAATTTCGGAGACAAGCGCTTGACACTCAATTATTGGGACTTGAAGGCGGAGGCCTATCTCTCCAATATCAAGTTCAAGCATGTGGACATCAAGGGCGGTCTTCGAAACGAGTATTTCAACCTTCGTGACACGGTGTTCACCTCCCAGATTTCAGGTAAGTATGATTTCGCTCAGAGGAACAACGATTACCTCTCGCTTTTCGTTGACGCCAGGATTGAGAACTTCGATAAGAACTACTTCCCGGAGAGAGGCCTCAGCGCTGGCGTGGGATATGGCTGGACATTCGCCGGCTTCGGTCCGGGAGCGTTCAAGAACTTCCATGAAGTGACTATTGACGGCCGCTTCGTGGTGCCCGGGGGAAAAATCTTCGCGTTCATTCCTTCCGCCGGCATGCGTATGATGCTTGGAAAGAGCATCCCTGTGATGTATATGAATGTCATCGGAGGCAGTCTCGCTGGACGGTATATGAATCAGCAGACGCCGTTTATCGGTATCAACAACTGCGCTCCTATGGGCAATATCCTTCTTAACGCCCGTACCGATTTCCGTTTCAAGTTCGCGAAGAACCACTATGTCACCGGCATGTTCAATTATGCTCACGACAGCAACTCCTTCAAGGAATTCCTGGATGGCGGGAACTGGTTCGGATGCGGCCTGGAGTATGCGTATAATACTATTATAGGTCCTATCGGAGGCAATATCCACTGGTCCAACATAAATAATAAGGTAGGTTTTTATCTCAGCATAGGCTTTGATTTTTAGGGTATGGAAGAGTCCAAGATGCTTGATAATCTGCGAAGGCTCTGTTCTAAAAGAGAGTACTGCAGCGCGGATATAGCCTCTAAGATACGTAAGGCCGAGTTCTCCGAGGAGGTGGCTCAGAGGATGATGTCCGTGCTTCGGGAAGAGAAATTTCTCTCGGATCTGCGTTATGCCACGGCCTTCGCCAGAGATAAGGCCTCGCTAAGCGGCTGGGGCGTGATCAAGATACGCTACGCCTTGTCCGCTAAGGGGATATCCCGTGCGGATATAGACGCCGCTATCTCTGAAATTGACGCGTCATGCGCCGAGGACAAGATGGAGAAGGTCCTTTCTGCAAAGTATAAACTTCTGCGCGAGGATCCGCAGTGTTATCTGAAACTCCTGCGTTTCGCCCTAGGCAGAGGGTACACCTACGATGACGCCGCCCCTGTGGTCGAGAGACTTGTCAAGAGGGGGGAGTGAAAACAATAAGCCGGCCATTTCTGGTCGGCTTATTATGTGAATATGCCTTGAAGACTATTTCTCAGAAGCGAGGCGCTCTTTGATGGCTGCTGTCTGCTCCTCATAGCCTGGCTTACCCATGAGGGCGAACATGTTCTTCTTGTAAGCCTCTACACCTGGCTGGTTGAATGGGTTCACACCGAGCATGTAGGCGCTGATACCGCAGGCCTTCTCGAAGAAGTAGAAGAGCTCACCTACAGCGAACGCGTCGAGCTTCTCGACCTTGACCTCAAGCTGAGGCACGCCACCGTCGATGTGAGCGAGCTTGGTTCCGAGAGTAGCCATAGCGTTGCACTCCTCAACATGCTTGCCTGCGAGGAAGTTGAGTCCGTCGAGGTTCTGCTCGTCAGCGGCGATGATCATAGAACGGGTCGCCTTCTCAACGCTCACTACGGTCTCGAACATGATGCGGGCGCCGTCCTGGATGAACTGACCCATTGAGTGAAGGTCTGTAGTGAAGCATACAGAAGCAGGGAAGATACCCTTGAGGTCTTTACCCTCAGACTCTCCGTAGAGCTGCTTCCACCACTCACCGAGGTACTGGAGCTTAGGATTGTATGTCACGAGAACCTCAGTGCTCTTGCCGTTGTTGTAAAGAAGGTCGCGCATAGCGGCGTACTGGATGGCAGGGTTGCACTCTGCGCATCTCTTAGCGCACTGCTCCTCCATCTCGAGAGCTCCCTCGAGCATAGCCTTCATGTCGAAGCCGGCGAGAACGATAGGGAGGATTCCGACAGGGGAGAGGACAGAGAAACGTCCACCTACATTGTCCGCGATGACGAAAGTCTTGTAACCTTCCTGGGTAGAGAGGCTCTTGAGAGCGCCTCTTTTAGCGTCGGTTACGGCTACGATACGCTCTGCTGCCTCAGCCTTGCCGTATTTCTCCTCAAGGAACTGCTTGATGATACGGAAAGCGACAGCAGGCTCTGTGGTAGTACCTGATTTAGAGATGACTACTGTGGCTACGTTCTTTGTCTCGATGTAGTCCATGAGCTCGCAGAGATACTCCTCTGAGAGGTTGTGGCCAGCGAAGACGATCTCAGGAGCGGTAGATGTGTTCATCTGGCGGCTGAAGCTGTGGCTGAGAGCCTCGATAGCGCATTTAGCGCCGAGGTATGAACCACCGATACCGATGACTACGACAACGTTCACGCCTTTGCCTTACCAGCTGTCGCGGATAGCCTCACACTGCTCTACGAGGTCTGATGCGAGGGTCTGGGAAGGAAGGTGCTTCCAACCGAGGAAATCGTTGCCTGCTCCGCTCTCGTTCTCGAGAGTGTCGAATGCGGCGTATGCCTTTTCTACTGATTCTTTGTACTGTGCGTCACTTACGAAGGAATTGCATCCTCCAAGATTTACTTTAAGCATGATATCTATTTTATATGTAATTATCTAATTAGGCTCGCGAATTTATGTAAAAGCGAGTAAAACGGCAAGAGACACCCGAAATTACAAAGGAAAATGCTTACATTCGCGTGTTAATTAGATATTATGCGCAAGATTTTCAGAATTATTTTCGCCGCCGTGGCCCTGTCGCTTTCGTGGGTCGCCGTGGCTCAGAACTCTTCTAAAGCCCTCTCCGAGGCTGATTATAATCCCGTAGCTAAACCCCAGGCTGTTGTCGTGCAAGGCAACGCCCGCTTCACCGTGCTGACCTCAAGACTTATCCGTATGGAATGGTCACAGGACGGCAAGTGGGAGGACAACGCTACATTGGCTATCGTCAACCGTGATCTCGATGTCCCTGCCTTCAAGGTGTCAAAGTCTTCCTCGAAGCTTGTCATCAAGACCGCCGACCTTACTCTTACCTACACCGGTAAGGCGAAATTCGACGAGAAGAACCTCAGCGTGGTGTTCCCTATGGACGTTCCGGGAGCGAAGAAGCCTCGCATGGTGACATGGCGTCCGGGCGCGGACCAAAGCGCTAACCTCATGGGTACATGCCGTACTCTTGACGGATGTCAGGGTCCTCATAAGATCAATTACAACGACCCTATGGAGCTTGGAATCCTTTCCCGCGACGGCTGGGCTATAGTGGATGAGAGCGAGCGTCATCTTATCGTCAAGGACGACTCCGACTGGGGCGCATGGGTGGCTCCTCGTGAGGGTGGCGAGCGCCAGGACATGTACATTTTCGCATACGGTCATGACTATCTCGCGGCGCTGAAGGATTTCACAAAGGTCGCCGGAAGGGTGCCTATGCCGCCTAAGTACATGTTCGGATATTGGTGGTGCCGCTACTGGCAGTACTCTGACTTCGAGTTCGTGGGTCTCGCCAAGGATATCAAGGCCCGCAATATCCCTATCGACGTGATGGTCATCGATATGGACTGGCATGAGACCTGGTCACTTTGCAAGAAAGACGCTCCTAAGGACGAGTTCGGACAGAGAATAGGCTGGACCGGATATACCTGGCAGAAACAACTCTTCCCAGATCCGCAGAACTTCCTTACCGACCTTAAGGACATGAACCTCCGCACTTCCCTTAACCTTCATCCTGCTTCCGGCATCCAGCCATACGAGGATTGCTACGACCGCTTCGTGAAGGACTATCTCGGCCGCGTAAGCGAGTATGACGGCCCTGAAGGATATGTATATAAGGAAGGCGGATACACATTTAAGGGCAATGCCGCTCCTTGCGGCGCCGCGGGCGAGAAGGCCCCTGTGCCTTTCCGTATCTGCGATAAGGACTGGACCAACGCATATTTCAACAGCGTTATCCATCCGCTTGAGAACCAGGGAGTTGACTTCTGGTGGCTCGACTGGCAGCAGTGGAAGCAGAGTAAGTACATGGACGGTCTTTCAAATACTTTCTGGCTCAATTTCACCTTCTTCAACGACAAGGCTCGCCAGAGCGTATCTCAGGGTATCTACGCGTCCCGTCCTGTGATCTATCACCGTTGGGGCGGTCTCGGCAGCCACCGTTATCAGATCGGATTCTCTGGCGACACCCAGGACAACTGGGAGGTGCTCGGATGGCTTCCATACTTCACCGCTACGGCTTCAAACGTATGCTACGGCTACTGGGGCCATGACATCGGTGGACACATGCAGGCTAAGGCTCATTACACTGACGCCGAGATTTATACTCGTTGGCTCCAGTATGGCGTCTTCACTCCTATCTTCAAGACCCATTCGACTAAGACCCGTTTCCTTGAGAAGCGTTTCTGGGCCTTCCCTGAGCACTATGACTACATGGTTGAGGCCATCCGTCTTCGCTACGACCTCTCTCCATACATCTACACCGCTGTACGCCAGGCATATGACGAGGGCGTATCGATGTGCCGTCCTCTCTACTATTACTATCCTGAGGTGGACAACGCATACTCCCGTGGAGATGAGTTCATGTTCGGTGACCGTATCCTCGCTACTTCAATCGGCACTCCGGTGGACGGCCAGACTTCTCTCGCTACAAAGAACCTTTGGTTCCCTGAGGGCGACGACTGGTATGATATGGCCACTGGAAACATGTACAAGGGCGGCAGCGTGAAGGATCTTCACTACACCGTGGCCGAGAATCCATGGTTCGTAAAGGCCGGCAGCGTTCTGCCGCTCGCGGGAGAGAACATCTCATCGCTCCAGGAGCAGGATCCTGCTCTCAGGGTGCTTGTAGTGCCAGGAAACGGTGATTCAGAGTTCACCAT
>JAKSJJ010000056.1 GCA_024398335.1 Bacteroidales bacterium
CCTTTCAGCGAAAAACGCCACGATAGTATATAATCCTTCATGGCATAAGGGAGTCGTCGGAATCGTCGCTTCCCGCCTTGTCGAGGCCTTCTATCGTCCTACTGTCGTGTTCACTAAGTCCAACGGATTCGTGACAGGATCGGCCCGCAGCGTGCATGGATTCGGCCTTTACGAGGCCATAGAGAGCTGCGCTGACCTTCTGGAGAATTTCGGAGGCCATATCTATGCCGCTGGATTGCCTCTGAGGGAGGAGAACCTTCCTGAGTTCTGCCGCAGGATGGAGGCGAAGATAGAAGGAAAGATAAATCCTCAGATGATGACCCCGGTCGTCACTATCGACGCGGCCTTGAACTTCTCGCAGATCACTCCTAAGTTCTTCCGCATTCTCAAGCAGTTCCAGCCATTCGGACCGGATAACAACGCTCCTGTGTTCATTACTGAGAACGTCTATGACAACGGAAACGGCCGCAAGGTCGGAGCCGAGGGAGGACACCTCAAGCTTGAGCTTATCCAGGAGTCCCAGCCTTACCACCATATCTCGGCGATAGCCTTCAATATGGCGGACTTCTTTGACCATATCAAGGCGGGTAATCCTATCGACGTGTGCTACTCAGTGGTCGAGAACTACTATCGTGGCATCGCGAATCTTCAACTCAGGGTCAAGGACATAAGAGAAAGAAACGAATTGATATGAGACGTATAATCGCAGCTGTATGCCTCTGTGCGGCATTGCTCGTCAGCGCATTGTCAAGCGCGGCGGAAAAGACTTACATCTCCATCGCCACCCGTTCTACACAGATGGTGCTTGGGACAAATGATAACGGAGAACTGCTTTTCCTTCATTACGGAGCGAGGATGGGAGCGGCTGAGCAGTTCGAGGGTCTGAAGACTTACCGACGTGTGGATTACAGCATGGACCCCCAGGCGTATCCTGCTCAGGGAGGACGTTATTATAATGTGCCGGCCCTCGCTGTGACATATCACGACAGCGACCGCAATACGGAGCTTCGGTACTCCTCACATAAGGTTGAGGCCGTGTCTTCCGACATGACCCGTACGAGCGTGACGCTGGTGGATTCAAAGACTTGCCTTGAGGTGAAGCTTATCTATGAGGCATATTACGACACGGATGTCATTCTGGCCTCATCGGAGATCACTAACGGCGGTAAAAAGCCTGTGGTCCTCGACGCGTTCGCCTCGTCGGCGGTCAATCTCAAGGCGGGAAAATACCTCCTTACTCATTTTTATGGCTCTTGGGCAAGGGAGATGCAGATGGAGTCGGAACTTCTGACCCATGGCGTGAAGACTGTCGAGAACAAGATGGGTGTGCGTACGACTCATACTGAGAACCCTTCGTTCATGCTCAGTCTGAATACTTCCACATTTGACGAGAATAACGGGGAAGTCATTGCCGGCGCCCTCGCATGGAGCGGTAATTATCGTCTCAGTTTCCAGATAGATGAGACGGATCAGCTCAGCATCCTCGGCGGAATCAACCCTGACGCCTCCGCCTATCCGCTGGCGAAGGGAGAGACCTTCCGCACGCCTTGGATGATATGGACTTTCTCTTCCTCGGGAGCTGGACAAGCCTCACGCAACCTTCATCGCTGGGCGCGTAAGGACGGATGTTATAGCCATGCGAAAGTATGTCCTACCCTGCTTAACAGCTGGGAGGGCGCTTATTTCGACTTTGGCACTAAGACCCTCACGGACATGATTGATGACGCATGCGAAATGGGTCTGGAGATGTTCGTGCTGGACGACGGGTGGTTCGGCTCTACATATCCTAGGGACAACTCGAAGCAGGGCCTTGGTGACTGGGAACTCAACGAGAAGAAAATACCGGAGGGAATAAGCTATTTGGCTGATTACG
Source organism: Bacteroidales bacterium (assembly GCA_024398335.1). Lineage (GTDB taxonomy): Bacteria > Bacteroidota > Bacteroidia > Bacteroidales > UBA932 > Cryptobacteroides. Next base: position 1,874 of record JAKSJJ010000056.1, read on the forward strand.
CCCATTCGAAGGGCATGAAATTCGGTATCTGGATCGAGCCTGAGATGGTTTCTCCGAAAAGTAATCTCGCCGAGAAGCATCCTGACTGGGTCGTTTGTAGCGAGGGACGAGAGAAGACTACGACACGTAGCCAGTGGCTGCTCGACCTGACTAACCCGAAGGTGCAGGATTTCGTGTTCGGGGTTTTCGACAACACCATGAAACTCGCCCCTGGGATAGATTACATAAAGTGGGATTGCAACCGTCATGTCGAGGGCTTCGGCTCCAGCTACCTTAAGGAGCAAAGCCGCTTCTACATTGATTATATCCAGGGCCTGTATAGCGTTCTGAGCCGTATCAGGGAGAAATATCCGGACGTCATAGTCCAGTCCTGCTCCTCAGGTGGAGGACGAGTAGATTTCGGAGCCCTGAACTGGTTCGATGAGGCTTGGACCAGCGATAATACCGAGGGACTCAGCAGAGTGTTCATCCAGTACGGAACGAACATGATCTACCCTGCATGTATCACGGGTTCTCATGTGTCCGCTGTCCCTAATCATCAGACTGGAAACGTGACTCCGCTCAAGTTCCGCTTCGACGTCGCTTGCGCGGGACGCTTGGGCATGGAGTTGCAGCCAAAGAATATGAGCGAGTCCGAGAAGGAGTTCGCTAAAGGAGCGGTTGAGTCATACAAGGGCTATCGTGAACTTGTGTTCGAGGGAGATCTTTACAGACTCATATCGCCATACGACGGGAATCATTATGCTCTCATGTACGTAAACGAGGACAAGAGTAAGGCTGTTGTCTTCGCTTACTGTATCAGATACCAGGCTAGGACCAAGACCCCTCTTATAAGGCTCAGCGGCCTGGACGGCTCGAAGAACTATACCGTCAAGGAACTGAATGTCCCTGAGGGAAAGAGCTGTTTCTGGGGTGACGGTAAGGAATTCTCGGGAGAGTTCCTCCGTTCTCACGGAATCAATCCGCAGCTTGTCAAACTGTACGACAGCGCCGTTTTTATCGTAGAATCTAAATAACCCACCACATATGACAGACAGAGTGTATTCATCAAAGCAGGAGTATAGGGATTGGTGCGATGCCATGGGCTTCAAGAACATGGATTGCCTCAATAACGCCCTGCTTGAGGGACGTGCCGTAGAGCTTATCAATCTTTGCGAGGCTCGTCAGGAAAGAAAATATGGAGAGATCGCTAACGAGATTCTCTGGAACAGCAAGACCGCCAAGATCGTGATGATGGCGGGACCGTCTTCAAGCGGCAAGACATCGTCCTCTTTGCGTATCGCCCAGCAGTGTCGTGTCCTCGGACTGACTCCGAAGGTGATCGAGCTGGACAACTATTTCGTTGACCGTCAGTTTACGCCTAAGGATGAGAAGGGAGAGTATGACTTTGAGAGTATCTACGCCATGGATATGGAACTGCTCAACAAGCAGCTCAACGCTCTTTTGGCCGGAGAAGAGGTCGAGATTCCTCGTTATGACTTCGTCAACGGAGCAAAGATCTTCGAGGGTAACATGATGAAGCTCGAGCAGAATGACATCCTTCTCATGGAGGGTATCCATGCCCTTAATCCTCAGCTTACTTCCGCTGTGGATCAGTCGAAGATCTTCAGAGTCTATATCTCTGCTCTCTCCGCTTTGGATATCAGCGAGACTGACCACGGTTCGACGACTGATAAGCGTCTTCTGAGGCGTATCGTCCGTGATAACCGTACCCGCGGACACAGTCCGGAGGCGACTATCCTTCGCTGGCCAAGCGTACGTGCGGGTGAGATCAAGAACATCTTCCCTTACGAGGAGAACGCTAATGTCGTATTCAACTCTTCCATGCTTTATGACCTGCCATTGCTGAAGTATTACGCCGAGCCTCTTCTTGAGGAGATAGCCGAGACTTCGCCGGCATATAAGAAGGCCCAGGACCTTCTGAACATGCTTTCTAACGTGGTGGCTCTTAAGCCTTCAGAGATAGCTGTCATTCCTCCGACCTCTATTCTCAGGGAGTTCGTGGGAGGACAGAAGCTTACCAGATAACAATTAACCCCAGTAATCATATGAAAAAGATATTCTTGTTTGTCGCTTGCGCGGCTCTGGCGCTTTGTGCTTGTCTTTCTTGTGATAAGATAAGCGGTGGCGGGACTAATGATAAGGCTATTAACCTTTCAAAGGAGGGAACCGCGAATTGTTATATAGTGTCTGAGGAGGGTCAGTATAAGTTCAAGGCATGTATCGGAAACAGTGCGGAGCGAATCCAGGACGTGTCCGCCGCGGCCGTTCTGTGGGAGTCGTATGGTACCAATGAGCCTATCAATGTGGGAGATTTGCTCCAGATTGACACGGTGGCCTCCGGATATGTCTATTTCACTGCTACCTCGAAGAAGGGAAACGCCGTGGTCGCAGTCATGGATAAGGACAAGAATATCCTTTGGAGCTGGCATATCTGGATGACAGACAAGCCTGAAGACCAGAGATACTCTCGTGATGCAGGTATCATGATGGACCGTAACCTCGGAGCGACGCTTACCGAACCCGGCACTGTAGAGTCTTTGGGACTGCTCTACCAGTGGGGGCGCAAAGATCCTTTCCCTAATGGAGCCATGATTAAGGGCGATGATCAACCTATGTGTCTTACCACAGGTACAATTGTTTACGAACAACACCCTTCAAGCAATACAATCGAGTACTCAATAGCCAATCCGATGGTAATGATGGGTCCATCTTCGGGTACTGTGGATTGGCTCGCTCATGTTTCAGGCTCGTCGGACACGACCCGCTGGCAGAAGGACAAGACAATTTACGATCCTTGTCCTGTGGGATACAAGGTGCCGGAGATATCTTTATGGGAGACTGCTATGGGAACAACTAAGACCACTCTGACATTTGATTTTGACCTTAGAGTCTTTGATTTCGGAAGAGAATCGGCGCTTCCATTCGGATTCGATGATCATATATGGTATCCGATGAATGGTAACGGGATTACAGATAAATGCTCGGTAGGATACTATTGCTATTTATGGTCGTATGAATCCGTGGGTGATGATGCGCGCAACTTCTATACAAATTACAGAGATGATGTCACCACGGAATATAAATGGCACAAATACGTGCGTTACGGTGTCCGCTGCTGCAGAGAGTAGCTTATACTAAAACGAAGAAGCCCCGAGACCGTAAGGACCTCGGGGCTTCTTGTATTAATAGGGAAATTATCTGAGTCCGGCTGACTTGAGCGCGTCCTCGACCTCTTTCTTCTTTGCAGGATCATTCATAGCGTCATCAAGAGCCTTAGCCGCCTCATCGACAGTCTCGTCGAAGTTCTTATTGAGGGCCTCGTAGAATGTTACGCTATAGCCGTTATCGAGCTTCTGGACGATACAGCGCTGGAGCTTTCCGTTCTTGACGAATCCCCACTGATATGAGCCGATAAAGAAGCCCATCATCTTAGCGTCTTCGCAAACCTGCTCGAAACTCTTCTCTGCCATAGCCGCGTCCTTAGTGTCTTTCTCTTCGAAGCCAAAGACGTTAGCGCCAGTCTCAGAGACAGCTTTAGTAGCCTCGTAAACTTTCTTCGCGATAGGGTTGAGAACCTGTGCTGTCATCTCCTCGATAGGCTCTTTGCTGATAAAGCTTGCGCTGGCGAGGTTTCTTTCAACGATGAAAGCTCTTTCAGCATCGGCGTTATACTCGTAGTCAGGAGCTACAGCTTCCAGGCTTACGCCGAAGCTGTTCTTCATTGTGTGGGCGACGCCTTCTTTTGAGTTAGGGTTGCCAGAGAACTCGGCGGCTGCCTCAGGAGCTGCCTGCTCGTCGTTGTTTTCAGACTGATTGTTGTTGCCGCCAGCGCATGCTGAGAGAATAAGCGCGCTCAGGCAAAGGATTGAAAATGTTTTTTTCATGTTGGTGGTTATTTAATTGTTTGACAAATATATACAATTATCATCTAATCCTGAAAGAAATTCTAATTATAGAATTTCTTTCAGGAAAGGCCCTGTGACGGAGGCGGGGTTGTCGGCGAGCTGCTCAGGGGTGCCTTTTGCGACTATGCGCCCGCCTGCGCTTCCGCCGTCCGGCCCCATGTCAAAGAGATAGTCCACGCTTTTGAGCACGTCGAGATTGTGCTCGATGACTATGATTGTGTTTCCCTGGTCCACGAGCTGACGCATGACCCCGAGGAGTATCTGTATGTCCTCGAAATGGAGTCCTGTCGTAGGCTCGTCCATGACATAGAGGGTATTGCCCGTGCTTTTCTTGCTGAGTTCCGCCGCGAGCTTCATGCGCTGGCTCTCACCTCCTGAAAGGGTGACGGCGCTCTGACCCAGACGCACGTAACCGAGTCCCACATCGACCATCGCCTGGAGCTTCGAGGCTATCTTAGGTATGCCGCTGAAGAACTCGCACGCCTCACTGATAGGCATCTCGAGCACGTCGTAGATGCTCTTTCCCTTGTAGTGCACCGCGAGGGTGTCGTCCTTGTAGCGTCGTCCTCGGCATTCGTCGCAGACCACGTTCACTGACGGCAGGAAATTCATCTCTATGACCTTGATTCCCGCTCCCTTGCAGGTCTCGCAGCGTCCGCCGGGGACATTGAAGGAGAACCTTCCCGCCTTGAATCCTCTCACCTTCGCGTCAGGGGTGGCCTCGAAAAGATCCCTGATGTCGTTGAACACTCCCGTGAATGTAGCCGGGTTGCTGCGAGGGGTCTTTCCTATAGGACTCTGGTCTATCTCGATGAGCTTGTCGATGTTCTCAAGGCCTACGATTTTCTTGTAAGGGAGCGCCTTCTCGCGGCTGCGATAGAGCTTATTCTTTATTATAGGAATAAGGGTCTCGGCGATAAGGCTGCTCTTGCCGCTTCCGCTGACGCCGGCGATTCCGATAAGACAGCCAAGAGGGAAGTCTATGTCCACGTCCTTGAGGTTGTTGCCGCTTGCTCCGCGTAGCCCCAGGGTCAGACCTGTGCCTTCGCTTCTGAGGGCCGGGACAGGGATCGAACGTTCGCCGCGGAGATATTCCAAGGTCACGCTCTGGGCGGCGTCGGCCTTTTTCAGATGCCCAAGGTCCGCCGGACCGTTATAGCATATATGCCCGCCTTCGCTGCCCGCTCCAGGGCCAACGTCCACCAGCCAGTCAGCGCTGGTCATGGTCTCGGCGTCGTGCTCCACAACCATGACGGAGTTGCCCTCGTCACGGAGTTTCTTAAGAGAATTAATAAGCTTGCGGTTGTCTCTTTGGTGAAGGCCGATTGACGGCTCGTCGAGAATATAAAGCACGTTTACGAGCTTGGAGCCTATCTGGGTGGCGAGACGTATTCGTTGGCTTTCGCCTCCGGAAAGGGAAGCGGTAGGGCGGTCAAGGCTCAGATAATCCAGGCCCACGGCGAGAAGGAACTCGACTCTTTCGGAAAGCTCCTTGATGATGTCCCTTGCGATAAGCTGCTCTCTCTGAGCGAGTTTGCCCTCAAGAGAGTCTATCCACTTTTTCAACTCGCTGATTTCCATGGCGGCGACTTCGGATATCGTCTTGCCGTCAATTTTGAAATATGTCGTCTCTTTGTTGAGGCGTGTTCCTCCACAGACGGGGCAGACAATCTTGTCCTCGATCTGGTCCACGATGCCGTCGAAGCAGACCATCTGCGAGAGGTTGCCTTCTCCGACACGGAAGAGCTCGTCTGAGCCGAACACCAGCAGGCTCACGACCTCGTCAGGAAGTTCCTCGATAGGGTCGTAGAGGGAGATGTTGTATTTTCTGGCGATGGCTCTTATGATGTCGAATTTCTTGTTCTCGCGGATAGGCCCCAGCGGGAGTATGCCTCCGTCCGCGATAGACACGCTCCTGTCGGGGATTATCGTGTCCATGTCCACGTTCACTATCATTCCAAGTCCCTTGCAGTGAGGGCAATAGCCCTGAGGGGAGTTGAAGGAGAATGAATGCGGGGCGGGTTGAGGAAGGGATATGCCCGTGTCTGGGCAGACAAGGTTCTTGGAGTAATGATGGAGTTCTCCGCTTTCCTGATCCATGATCGCGAGGGAGCCTTTGCCGTAGTTGAGGGCGGTGGAAACGCCGTCACGTATGCGTTTAAGGTCATCAGGGCGAGGCTTGAGCTTCTCGACCACCAGCTCTATGAAATGGGCCTTATAGCGGTCCACGGACTCCACGGCCGCTAACTCTTGGATTTCTCCGTCTATTCTGACCTCGGTGAATCCTCTCTTTCGCAGCTGTGCGAACAGCTCTTTATAATGTCCTTTACGGCCTTTGACGATAGGGCTGAGAAGGTAGCATTTGCGTCCTGTGTAGTTCTCCAGTATGAGCTCCAGGATCTGCTCGTCGTTATAGCGGACCATCTCCTTTCCGGTCGCGGGGGAGTAGGCCTTCGCCGCCCTGGCGTACAGAAGACGCAGGAAATCGTAGATCTCCGTTATGGTGCCGACGGTCGAGCGGGGATTGTTGCCCGTGGTCTTCTGCTCTATCGCTATGATAGGGCTCAGACCCTCGATGCTCTCCACCTGAGGCTTCTCCAAGATACCCATGAAATGCTTCGCGTAGGTGGAAAGGGTGTCCATGTATCGCCTCTGACCTTCGGCGTAGATGGTGTCGAATGCCAGGGAAGACTTGCCGCTGCCGCTCAGGCCTGTGATGACGACGAACTTGCCCCTCGGGATGTCGAGGGATACATTTTTAAGGTTATGCGCCTGGGCGCCGATGATTTTTATCTTGTCGCTGCTCACTTGCTCTGCTCCTCTTCGTATGGTTCATTGAAAGGAAGAAGGAAAGGATTCTTCTGCCCTTCGTCGGCTATGGTGGTGGACGGTCCGTGACCTGGGATGACGTCGATGTCCGGGTCGAGAACCATGAGTTTCGTGAATATGCTTGTCATCAGGGTCTCATAGTCGCCTCCGGGAAGGTCTGTGCGCCCGATTGAGCCCTGGAAAAGAGTGTCTCCCGCGACGAGGACCTTGTCCTTCTCGCAAAGGTATGACACACCTCCGGCGGTATGTCCCGGGGTCTCGATGACCTTGACCTCGCTCTGGCCGAAGCGTATGATGTCGCCTTCCTTCACGGGAATTGTCTCGAAGGAGCAGTCTGGCTCAGGCATTCCTGACATCCTGGCGCTGAGGCTGTTGTGGGAAAGGGTCAGGCTCTCCGCAGGGTGCATGTAAACCTTCGCTCCGAAGTCCTTCACGAGGCTCGCCACTCCATAGATATGGTCAAAATGAGCATGGGTCAGAAGCACGGCGACCGGCTTTAACGCCCTCGCTTTCATCCATGAGTAGATGACTTCCTTGTTCTTATCCATGAATCCGGGATCGCACACCGCGCATTCCCCGCTCTCGTCCCACAGGATGGTGCAGACCTCCAGAAAACTGTTACAATCGAAACACTTGACGTTCAT